>CAORJJ010000038.1 GCA_948517135.1 uncultured Clostridia bacterium
CAAAAAAACTAATCATTTATATATTAACTTTAAGATTATTTTAGGAGATATTTTATGGAAGAAATTGTTGTGTTTTCTGAGATTAAAGTTTTAATTTTAGCAATTATGGCAACTTTAATTTTTACAGGAATTCTTAAATATAAAAAAATTTCAAAAGAAAAAGCAAAAGGTTTTTTCTTAATTTATATACTCTTTATTATTAGTTTAGGTATTTTGTATTATTTTAAAGGAATGTTTATTCCATCTCATCTTTTTTCATGTGTTTGGGTTGTATTTAGTATACTTAGTATTTTTATTTTAAAGAAACTGAAAATTTATGAAACAAAATTTGGAATATTTTTTGTTTTTTTATCAATATTTGCTGTTCAGATTGGTTATATAGCCTATACGCCATTTTGGGCTAGACAACATGATAGTAGAGACTTTATGAATTATCAATTTGGTGGTCATTTTGGTTATATTGGTTATATATTTTTTAATAATCATTTGCCTATTGGTAATCCAACTGATTATTGGTGTTTTTTCAATCCACCGTTTTTTTATATAGTATCAGCACTTTTTATGAAATTTCAAATGCTTTTTAACTTTACTATTGAACAAGGTTTAGAAAATCTTCAAATATTATCAGTTTTATATACTACTATTTTTATAATTTATGTATATAGAATTTTAAAAGAAGTAAATATAAAGAAAGTTATAATACCATTAATATTATTTGTTGGTCTTTCTCCTGCAATAGTTATAATGTCTGGAAGCTTAAATAATGATATTTTATCAATAATGTTATCTACAATGGCGATATTTTATTGTATTAAATGGTATCAAACTGATTTGCTAAGTGATTTAATAAAAATTGCAATTACTATTTCTCTTGCAATTATGACTAAAATTAGTACAGCCCTTATTGCAGTTGCAATTGCTATAGTTTTTTTGGTCAAAGTTATCAAAAATAGAAATGATATAAAAAGATATGTAAAATATTTTTCAATTTTTGCATTAATTTCATTACCAATAGGATTATGGTTTCCTATTAAAAACCTTATTTTGTATAATATTCCTATTACATATGTTCAATCAGTTGATGAAGATAATGATGCAAATATTTCTAAATATTCAATTTTGGAAAGATTATTTTATGTACAAGATGGACAATTAGAAAGTATTAATATAAATATGAGTAAAGAAAAAGCTGAATATAATATTTTACTAACAACATTAAAATCATATATTGTTGATGAGCAAATTGATTATGAAAATAGTGGTACTTTAAAGGTAATAATTCCATTAATTTTTATATGCCTAGCAATAATATCAATTTTATTTGTAATAAATTTAGTATATGTTTTGAAAAATTATAAGGAAATTAATAATGGCTGGATTTTATTTTTCTTATTATTACTTGTTTTAGAAATAATATCATATCTAAAATTTTGTTTTGATTATCCATTTACTTTCACAATGAATTTTAGATACATAGTTCCTACTTTAATTTCATATACAGTCATAACTGGAACTGCTTGTGAAAAAAATAATAAATTATTAACAATAAATACATCAATAATAATTATATTTGTTTTATTATCAATATTTATGTTTACTGAAATTTAGAGTCAGTCGAAAAATTTCATTTTCAATTTATAATTAAGAGAGGTCTTAAAATGTTACTTTTAAGACCTCTCATTTTTTGATTAAAATCTGATTATTTTGTTATACATATCAATTGCATAGTTATCTGTCATTCCAGAGATGTAATAAATAATTGCTTTGTAATATTCTTTTTCGTCTTCGATATCAAAAATGACACTGTTGAGATTAATACCAGGACGCACTTTGTTCCAATAATTTGAAAGCCATAGTTCAAAGTCTCCCATCAGATCTGGTGCTATCTTTCGCATTTTGTCCCGATTTGTATATGATTCTTTTAAAAACTCATAAATGCTTTTCAGTACCAAATCAAAGAATTTTGTTGCCTCAATAAGCTTATCTGTTAAGTAAATATTTTTGTAATTAAACTTTTTAATCTCCTTAACAAGATAAAACATATCATCAGAGAAACATAATCCTTTTTCAGGAGTTGAGTTTGTACACAAATCATATATTAAATCGTTTATGAGTACTGTGTTGTTTATTACTCCAGTTGAGCCATGATTTAATAGTTTCTTAAGATCTTTTAAGTGCTCGTCTAAAAGACCTAAAGTAATGGCATCTGCGATATCTCTTCCCAAGTAGGAAATTTTATCTGCAACCTTTACAACACAAGCTTCCCATGTATATGGAGCATACTGATTGGGAATTTGATAATATTTCAAATCAATGTATTCTTCTCTTGGTCTTATTGCATTCTCATCAATTTCGCCACAATGAGATATAATTCCATCTCTAACAGCGTATGTGAGATTCATGTTTTGGAGATTTCCATTTGGATCTTCCAAAAGCTCAAACTTATCGACCATTTCCAAACCATTTCTCTCATGCCAAAATTTTTCTCCAATATCTCTTACAGATAATTCTGACAAGATTTTTTCACCCTGATGTCCAAATGGACTGTGCCCCATATCATGCCCATTTGCAATGGATTTGGTAAGTTCAACATTAAGACCAAAAGCTTTTGCAGTTGTATAACTTACGGAGTCTACATGAATTACATGTTCTATCCTTGTACAAATATGATCATTCCGTGGTGAGAAAAATACTTGTGTTTTGTGCTTAAGTCTCCTGTAAGATGTGCTGTGTATGATTCTCGTATAATCCCGTTCAAATTCAGAACGAATATCATTTTTTCGTGAATATAGTGGTCTTTCTCTTGAGATGATATTCTGCCACTTGGGATTTTGTTCTGTTGCTGCATAGTTTGTAAACGCTTTATCCATATCTGCATCCTTTCTTTTAATTAAATTGAAAAGTTTTATTGGTTACATAATATTAACATTATATCATGGTTACATAAAATGGTCAATGAAATTTAAGACACGTCCCTAAATTTCACTTTTACAATATTTTTTTAAGAAACATTTACATCCTTCTAAAATATCTTCATATGTTTTATCGAAATTTCCAGTATACCAAGGATCTGCAATATCTCTAGGATTGTCAGAAAAATCTAGTAATTTGTATACTTTGTTATCAACGTCATTTCCAATAATTCTAATAATATTTTTTACATTATAATCTTCCATTCCTATAATATAATCATATTTTTCATAATCTTCTTTTTTTAACTTTACTGCAACTCTATTTTCAACAGGCACATTCATTTGACTTAATTTTCGTATTGTTCCAAAATGTACTCCATTCCCTATTTCTTCATTACTTGTGGCACTAGAACAAATATAAAATTCATCAGACAAATGTTCTTTTCTTACAAGATCTTTTAGTACAAATTCTGCCATTGGAGAACGGCAAATATTTCCTAAACATACAAACATAACTTTTATCATTTTTCATCTCCTAATTTTTAATAATTTATTTTTTTATTATATCTCAAAAAAAATCCTTGTCAAATGAAAAGAGACTTCACTGAATGAAGTCTCTTTAGTGAAATTTTTCGAGCGTCCCTAAATTTCATCTTTTATTATATTTTTACTTCCAAAATATGTTGCAAAGAAATAAGAACCATAAATTACTCCTATTGCTAAAACTGTAGCTATTACTGATGGTAATAAATCTTGTTCACTTGCTATTCCAGCTAAAGTTTTGATTGCAAATTGAATTCCAAATATTGAATGAATAATTGCTAAAATAAGTGGCATTCCGAAAAATATTCCAATTTGAGTAAACAATGAACTGTTTATCATCTTTTCATCACAACCAATTTTTCTTAAGATTGTATATCTTTGCTTGTTATCTGAACTTTCTGTTAATTGTTGTATTGCAAGAATTGCACTGCTTGCAATTAAGAAAATAATTCCCAAATATATTGCTATAAAAGTTATAATTGTTACTAAGCCTATACTTGATTCCATTATAGTTGTTTTTGTAAGTCCATCAAGCACTAATCCTTTAGCATCTAAACTCTGAATTAAATTAGAATTATTTTCTGCAAATATTTTATGAATTTCAGAATATTCTTCTTCTGAATTTGAATTAAAGTTTGCAGACATGAAAGCCATTTCTTTCATATCATCTGTTAGATTGCAATTATCTGGTACTAATATAATTCCTGTATTTACATGGTTTGTAGACATTACTACAAATCCTTCCATGCATTCATTATATTTTGATTTATATTGTTTTCCTGCAATATCTAAAATTTTTGTGCTATCAGCTAAAACTTCATTTCTAACTTCTTTCATACTTTTAAAATCACAAAGCATAATAAATTCATCATCATTTAATTCATATTCTTTTATTCCATACAATTTTGCAATTTTATTATAGTCTGATATTTTTATAATCTCCTCAGCTGTATTATATTGCAAATTTGGATAAGTTGCTCTAATATTTTCTATTTTATCTCCAAAGAAAACTTCCCATGTTAATTCTGGGAGTGTATATACATTAATTTCTGTTACATCTTTTAATATACTCATATCTAGTCCACAATCTATTAATGTATCTACAACAGTCTTTTTTGAATCGTTTCTTTGTAAATCAGTATATACTACTTCTTCTCCCCATCTAGTTACACTTTTTTCAGGAAGATTTGCAGTTTTATATAAATTTATATCTACTGGTGTCATTTCAATTAGTTCTCTTTGCATTGTATTTCTCAAAGCTAAACTAGACGATAATATTGAAATTGTCATAAATAACATTAAACAAATAATGCTCATGCTGATTACTGTGGTATTAATTTTATTATTCAATTGTCTTAATACAAACATATTTGTACCATTTAAATAAATTCCTTTTACAGATTGAACAGCAGTTAAAATAAATCCAGATACTGACCAAAATACTCCTATTGTTCCAACTATTCCCATTAATATTGGTGGTAATAATTTATTAGCAGTATTTAAAGTATTAAAGTTTGCTGTAACAGTCCAATAAGCATACCCTAGTATAGATGCAGATATAATAAATATTAAAATTGAAATTATAGGATTTTTTATTTTTACAGTTTCATTCTTTTTGCTAGCATGTAAAAGGTTAATTAATTTATATCTTGAAACAGTTGCTGTATTAAATATCATAACAGCTAAATACATTACAGCAAAGTAAATACAAGTTTTTATACAAGCTTCTTTTGAAAAAATAAATTGAAAATCCGTCATATCTGCTTCAAACATTTTAGCTACAAGTATAGACATAAATTGAGAACCAAATACACCAATTACAATACCTACAAAAAGTGATATAATTCCTATAAGTATTGTTTCTAGTAAAATGATTGTTGATATTTGTCTTTTTTCCATTCCAAGTAACATATATATTCCAAACTCTTTTTTTCTTCTATTTATTAAGAAATTATTTGCATACACTATTAATAATCCTAAAACTACTGCAACAAAAACTGATACCATTCCAAGCATACTTATCATTAATTTTACTAATAGACGAGTAGATTCTGAGACTCTAAGCATTGCCTCTTGGCTATCTAATGAGTTAAACATATAAAATATAGCAACACCTAAAACTAATGTTAAAAAATAAATTCCATAATCTTTTATACTTTTTTTCATGTTATTAAAAGATAATGTACATATTAAATTTTTACTTGATGATTTTTTCTCTTCGTTATAAGACATTGTTCAAATCACCTCCAAGAAGTGTTTGCACTTCTATAATTTTTTCAAAAAACTCTTTTCTTGAATTGTTTCCTTTTATTAATTCATTAAAAATTTTACCATCTTTAATAAATAAAATTCTATTGGCATAAGAGGCTGAAAATGCATCATGTGTAACTAAAAGAATTGTTGCATCAAATTTTTCGTTTAAATTTTCAAAACTTTCTAATAATTGACGACTAGATTTTGAATCTAATGCTCCTGTTGGTTCATCTGCTAAAATTAATTTTGGATTTGTTATAATTGCTCTGCTTGATGCTATCCTTTGCTTTTGTCCACCAGATACTTGATATGGATATTTATTTAAAATTTCCTCTATTCCAAGATTTCTCGCAATTTCTATAACTCTTCTATCAATTTCCTTTGGAGAAACTTTTTGAATTGTAAGAGCTAAAGCAATATTTTCATAAGCAGTTAAAGTATCTAACAAGTTAAAATCTTGAAAAACAAATCCTAATTCTTCTCTTCTAAATTTGTTTAAATTATTTCCTTTTAATCTAGTAATATCTTTATTATTAATAATAATTTTTCCTGATGTAACTCTATCAATTGTTGATATACAATTTAAAAGAGTTGTTTTACCACTTCCGCTTGCTCCCATTATTCCGACAAACTCACCTTTTGTAACATCAAAACTAATATTGCTTATAGCTTTAGTTAAATTGGATTTATTACCATAATATTTTTCGATGTTTTGCACTTCTAAAACTTTTTCCATTCTAAAATCATTTCCCTTCTTTTATTTTTTTGTAATTAAAGTATACTACTATATTAATTTTCAAACCATTGATTTTACTTACTATAACCTTTCATTTTTGTAAGAAAAAGAAATCAACTGGTGGGAAATTCCCACCAGTTGTTGCGTCTGTAAACATTTATTCCTTCTTAATATGGTAATTGTACAAAATAAGGCATATTGCCCAAAATGTGCTGTTCAGCTGTATAGCAATATCTTTGTGTGGCTGTCGCTGAATCTTTTTGTTCAGAATGCTTCTGGTTTTCAGCGTTGCCAGTGTATACACTGCGCTTCCTGCAACCAATTTTGCTATCCGTCTCTTTTCCATATTTGTCATAATGTCTACCTCCTATTTTTTATAGAACTATTATAACATATTTTTTTATATTTATCAAATTATGTTAATTAATATCTATAAAACTACTGTTAGGAAAAATTAAACTTATTTCAGTTCCTTCAATTTCTTTTGATGATCCATGTATTGAAATTCCTAATTTATCACATAAATTTTTACATAGATATAATCCAATTCCAGTTGATTTTTTATTTGAAATTCGTCCATTTGTTCCAGTAAATCCTTTTTCAAATATTCTATTTATTTCTCCTTCTTTTATTCCAATTCCATTATCTTTTATATATAGAATAACATTTTCTTTCTGCTTTTCAGAATAAATATCAAGTTGCAAATTTACATCTTTTTTACGATATTTTACACTATTTTGAATTATTTGGTTTAAAATGAAGGTAACCCATTTATTATCAGTATTAACTTCATTTTCTAAATCATGTAAATTTAAAATTACTTTTTCTTCTATTAGAATATTTTTATTTCTTTTTATACTTTCATTAACTATTTCTTGTAATTTTATTTTCTTTATATAGTAGTCTTTTTCAACTGCATTGCTTCTTGCATAAAATAAAGCTTGTTCAATATAATTTTCTATTTTATCTAACTCTTCATCAATATTTTCTGTAACTTTAGATTTATTATTTTCAATAATCATTTTGCTAGTAGCTAATGGAATTTTTATTTCATGAATCCATAGTTCTATATATTCTTTATAATCTTCTTGTAAATATTTATATTTGTTTACATTTTCTATCATAGATTTATTTACTTGAATTAATATATCTTCTAAAATTTTTCCCTCTATAAAATAAGGTTCATTAATTATTTCTGTAATTAAATATTTATCTTCTAGCTCATCTAAAATATTATTGATATTAGAATAATATTCATTTTTTTGTAAATATTCTATTAAAAGACCTGTAAAATACATAATAAAAATTATAATTGGAATATATATTTTTATAAAAATTGCAAACTTATACATTATCAAGAAAATTTCTATTGTTGCTAAAGCAAATATTAATAAGATAATTTGAATGATTTTCTCTTCAATAAAATCTTTAAATTTCATATTCTAACCTTCTTTTTTCAAAATATAACCTTGACCTCTTTTAGTTTCTAGTAATTCTTTTAAACCTACTTCTTCTAACTTGTTTCTTAATCTAGTAATATTTACTGTTAAAGTATTATCATCAATAAAACTTTCGTCATCCCATAAATACTTCATAATTTCATCTCTTGACAGTATTTTATCTCTATTTTGAACTAAAAGTTTTAATATTTTGTATTCATTTTTTGTTAATTCTATTACCTTTTCGTCTTTTTCTATTGTACTTTTTGATATGTTAAGAATGAAATCTTTAGCATCTAATTTTTCAATATTTTCATCGATATTTTGCACTCGTTTTAAAATTGAAGATATTTTAGCAAGTAATATTTGTATATTGAATGGTTTGGTAATGTAATGATCAGCACCATAATTAATAGAAATTAATTCATCTAATTCATTGTCTCTACTTGTTATAATAATAATTGGCATTTGTGAATGTTTTCTTATTTCTCTACAAATATATTGACCATCACAATTAGGAAGATTTATATCTAATAAAAGTAAATCTGGATTTATTTGGAAAATATCATTTATAGTATTTTCAAATGATTTTAAGGTTTCTATTTTATAACCATTATTATTTAAAAATATTTGAAGTTCATTTCTCAATTTTTCATCATCTTCTACAATTAAAATTTTTTGCATAATTTATACCTCCACAAATACTCTGAATTTCATTATAACATAAAATTTAAAAAATAGTCTTACAAAAATGTAAGACTATTTATAATTAATCAAAGACTAGTGTTCCCAAATAGTCATAAGTTTTTTTATTAAGTAATGGCTCCCACCTAGTTCTCTTGCATCTTCTACCATACTTATAATAATATATTGTTTATCTGTATTTTCATCTATTGTTATTAAATTAAACCAACCTAAAGTGTTTGTCTCTTCTTCTTTTGATACCTTGAGTTCAGCTGTTCCTGTTTTTCCAGCTAAAGTAATTCCATTTATTTTCATATCTGTTGCAGTTCCTTCAGGATTTTCAATAACTTGAATTAAGTTTTCTTTTACAATATTTGCAACTTCTGGAATAAATACTTCTTCCCTTAAATATTCTGGATTTTTATTTTCCTTATATTCTAAATATGGTTTTATCATATTTCCATTATTTACAAATGCAGAATATATACTTGCCATATGAACAGGATTTACTAAAATCTGACCTTGACCATATCCGCTATCTGCTAAGGCAACTTCTTTTTTTAATTCTCCATTATTGGAAATTTGTGATTTTGATAATCCTAAATTCAAATTTAGATTTTCTCCAAATCCCATTTTTTGAAGTTCTTTTGTAAATGTTTCTGCCCCTATTTTTAATGCTGCTTGTGCAAAGAAAATATTATCTGAATGTATAATTGCATTTCGTATATTTTTAGGTGAGTTATATGCAGTTAAAGTAGTTATGAAGTAATCTCCCCAACTAGAATTTTTTTGCCAACTTAAACCTTCATAATCAAATGTATCTTCTTTACTTAGTTTTCCACTAGAAAGACCAATTGCAGCTGTTATAGGCTTAAAAGTAGATCCTGGAGAATATGATTTTGTATATCTTGCAACCATTGGAGTGTTTTCATTTTCTGAAAGTTCTTTCCATTTTTCTGTACTCATCCCATATATAAATTGATTATTATCATATGAAGGTGTACTAACTAATGCTAATAGTTCACCAGTTTTTGGATGCATTACTACAAATAAACCTTTGTTGTCTTTTAGCTCGTTATATAAATTAACTTGGAGATTTGCATCAATTGTAAGCTGTATTGTTTCACCATTTTGAACTTCCTCTTTTGCAAGAAGCTCTTTTCTAGTTTCGTTTTCTGTTTCAATGTAGATTTCTTTTCCATCTTTTCCTTTTAATCTATCTTCAAATTGCTTTTCGAGTCCTGCTTTACCAATTACACTAGTTGTTGTGTATCCTTTATCAAGATTTTTTTCGATATCTTCAGCAGTTACATTTTGAATGTAACCAATTAAATGAGAAGCAGCTTCTGCTAATGGATAAACTCTTTCTTCTGCTTTACTTATCTTAACTCCTTTTATTTCAAGTAATTGATTTTTCAATTCTTCATTAGATCTAGATATTTTTTTAATAGGAACAAATGAGTCTTTTTTTACCCATTTAGCATTTAAAGCTTTATTTATAGAATCTACTGAAACATCTAAAAGCTCAGATACTCTTTGTATATCTGCCTCTGACTCTTCGTTCATTATTTCTGGAACAAACCCGAACAGAACTAACATCGCCCAATCCAGCTAAAAGATTTCCATTTCTATCAATTATTTCTCCTCTTTTTGCTTTTATTGTTTTTACTTTAACCTTATCTGTATCATTCAAATTTGGAAATATGAAGTTGGAAGACCAATTCAAATCATATTTTTTGGTTTCTTCATTTTTTACAAGTGTTGAGGTATTATTAAAGCTTATTTCACCACTTGATGCTGTATTTATATATACATCATAGTTTAATATATAACTTTTGTTTTCTTCTTCTTCTTCTGATTTTATTTCTAATATATAATCTGTCATTGATATTCCAGAATAAATATTTTTATTTCTTTTTATAAAATTTTCCTTAGAAATTTTTTCTTTACTTTCTTTTGATAATAAAGCATACATTTCTTCATATTCAGCATTTTTTATGTGATATGCAAATTCTTTTAATGTCTCTTCTGGTGTGGACTTTTGAACATTTTGCATAATAAAATATGTTGTATATCCTATAACTGCAACTAATAATATTGTAATTAAACTTATTATAAAAACTTTCTTACTCATATATATTACTCCCTTTTTAATTAATTATTTTAGCTAATTTAGTTGCTCTTTTATAGCCTTCATCATAAAATTCTTGAAGAGATTGTTTTAAATAGTCTTTTTTATAACATAATTCTAAAGTAATAGGTCCATCATATCCATATTCTGCAATTTTTTTCATTACATTATCCCAATCTATTGTTCCATCAAATGGTAATAAATGTTGATCATCACTTTTGTCGTTATCATGTAAATGAACTGCAAATATTCTATTTCTAAAAGGTTCAAAATTGAATTCATCATTAAAATGTACATGGCAATGACCAGCATCGTAACATATTCCAACATTTTCATCTTTTATATTTTCTAATATATATTCAAGAGTACCTTTAACTTTTAAGTTCTCAAAAGCAATTCTTACATTTAGACTTTTAGCAAATGAAATAATATCTTTTATTCTATTTAAGCCTATTTCAGTATAATTTGGTGCAACTGTACCACTTGTTAGATGCATAACAACAAGATTTATTCCATTTTTACTACACTCTAATATATCTTTCTTATATCTTTCAGCTTCTTTATCGCCTTTACTACTATTTTCCCATATTTTATTAATATTTTGATATCCTAAATGTGCAAATATAATATTAAGTCCAAGTTTTTTTGCATAATCAACTTGTTTTTGCTCGTCCCATCTTTTATCATTATACCATTGTATAAATATATTTTTAAAACCTGCTCTTTTTACAGCATCTAAAGTTTCAAAACCAGTTACATTTCTATTTGAATTTTGAATTGCAACAGCTAATTCTCTCATATCTTACCTCCATTTATTATATTAATATTTATATCATATATTTGTATAAATTTCTATAATTTACTATAAATAAAGAGGGTAATACCACTCTCCTAATAAAATTTGCACAATACTAATTGGTTTTTATACTATTTTTGATCCAAAAGGCGCTAAAGATAATTTAGCAATTTTAAAAAACTGCAAACCAAATGGAATACCTACTATTGTTATACACCAGATACATCCAATAAAAAAGTTTTCAAGTGCCATAGGAATTCCGAAAAAGATAATCCAAATTACATTAGCAATTAATGATGGTACTCCTCCTCCATACTCAATTTCTTTTCCAAAAGGCATGAAAGCCATTGATGCGAACTTAAAGCATTGTTTTCCATAAGGAATTCCAACAATGGTTAAGCACCATAATACTCCAGAAATTATCCATGAAAGTCCACTAAAAAAACCTCCAAAAATAAACCATAAAATGTTTCCTAATAAACTCATAATGTTTTCCTCCTTTTATGATAATATGTTTGTGCAAATTTAACAATAGTTAGTTAACTTATGTATAGTAGAAATATAAACTGCATATTAATTATTATATTCTTTTAAAATTTTGTCAATATCTTCTTGAGTTAAATAATTGTATTTAACTAATTTATCAAGAACTTGTTTTTGTCTTTGCTTTGCAAGATCGGGATTTTTTGTAGGTGCATAAACAGTAGGTGCATTTGGAATACCAGCAAGTAAAATCATTTCATAGTATGTCATTTCATTTAATTCTTTATCAAAATAACCACGACAAGCTTCTTTTGCTGTATAATATCCATCACCAAAGTAACATGTATTTAAGTATAATTCTAATATTTCATCTTTACTGTAATTATGCTCTATTTTAAAGGCCATGAATATTTCAGCAAATTTTCGTGTAAATTTCTTTTCTTGTGTAAAATATATATTTTTGCACAATTGTTGTGTTATAGTACTCCCACCTTCTACTAATTTCATTGCTTTTATATCATTAATAGTTGCTCTACATATTGCAATTAAATCAATACCATTATGTCTATAAAACCTATGATCTTCAACTGATATAACTGCATTAATATATATTTGTGGCATATCATGAATTCTTGCATAATTTGCTTTTTCACGGATTGAACTTACTTTTTCTTCTAATGGCATTTCTTCTAAAGCTTTTCTATACATATTATAGCCATTTCCTACTGCCACAAATCCTATACTTATTGAAAAAAATATTAGAAATAAAATTACTTTTTTTAACATTTTCATTTTTACCACCCCAAATTTTATATTACTCCGCATAATTCACCTTTACCTTTTCTGGAAGTTTATCAAATTGTACTTCTTCCCATTTTCTAACTCCAACAAAAATTGTTGTTTCTAATTTTAAATATGCTTCGTTTCGTAATTTTCTACTTGTTTTAAAAGTAAACTCCTTTTTCTTTCCCTTTTCGTTGTAAGCAAGCAATGTGTATTGATATTTCATATTATCAGACGTAAATAATTCTTCGATTTTCGTGTTATCAATTCGAGTATAATAAATATCTTGTTGATACTCTAAATAATATAAAATACCTCCACAAAATATTAATGCTATAATTAGTGCAATAATCATAGGTATCTTTTCACTTATATTTTCCATTTCTACCCTCCTAAAATTTTATTTAATTATATTATAAAATTTGAAAACTTTTGTTACAATTGATTCATCTTACAATATTCTTACAGTTTTGTAAGAACAAAAAAGAATAGTTAAAAATATTAACTATTCTTCTAGTTTTATATCTATAATTAATTTTCCATTTTCAAATTTACCAGTTATAGTTCCACCATTAAGCTCAACTAATTGTTTTGCAATTGATAAACCTAAACCAGTAGATTTTTTCGCACTTTCTACTGTGTAATATCTGTCAAAAATTTTCTCTACAGTAGTTGCATCAAGTAAAGAAGCTTTATTTGAAAATCTAATTTTTCCTTCTTTATTAAGAGATATTTCAAATTCACCAGAGCTATATTTGCAGGCATTTGATAAAATATTTTCAAATACTCTTGTAATTGTACTTTTGTCTACAATTTTATATATTTTTTTCTCTGTTATTTCTATTTTAGGAATAATATTTTTATTTTTTAAAATAGTATAAAAATTTGCAATTGATTCTTCTAATAATTCATTTATACAGATTTTTTCTTTTTTTATGTTAGGCTCAATATCTATAGTTTTTGAAAATACAAAAAGTTGTTCTGTTAAAATAATTAGTTCATTTGTCTTTCTTTCTATAATTTTAATATACTCTTCTTGTTTGTCTGTTTTTTGATTTTCTTTAATTAAATCTAAATAACCACTTATTGCAGTTAATGGTGTTCTTATATCATGAGAAATATTAGTTATTGTTCTTTTTAATTCTTGATTACCATTTTCATGTTGCAATTTCTGTTTTCTTAAATTTTTTAATTCTGTATTTAATGTGTTTGCTAAATTTTTAATATTTGAATCTGAAGTATTTACAGTTAATAAAATATTTGTATCTGATTTTAAAATATTTTCTAATGATATGCTTATTTCTTTAATAGAGTTTCTCATAAAAAATATTTTTACTACCAAATATATTAAAATAATTATTAATATTATTACTATATAAAACCAGATATTCAAATTTCTTTCTCCTTTTGAAATTTAGGGACAGTCGAAAAATTTCAGTTTAAATCTTTTTTGTTAAATAAATATATTCCTGTTCCATTAAATACTACAATTAAAGCTAATGAGTATATAGGCAACATATATATGTTTGTAGGAAGTCTTGCTCCTAAACTAAAAGCTTGTCCCATTGGAATAATATCTACAATAGTTTGATAAAATTGTCTTTTTGCATCACTTGGATAGTGAGGATTTGGCACTTCTTCAAAACTAACTACTCCTGTATCTGGGTTAAGTCCACCTCTCTGTACTGTTTCTGGTGTTTGAATTATATTAAATAAAGATGCTGTTACACCTAACATTATAAAGAAAAGTAATATACAAGTTACAGAGGATATTGTTTTATTACAGCTTAAAACAGAAATGAAATTAAAAATTGCTGAATATGCAATAATAAACATTATACTATCTAAACTTGTAATTAATAATTGATTTAATTCTATTATAGGTTTTCCAAATACTGGTACTGCTATGATTAGAACAAATATAGTCCATATAATTTGAAATAGAATTGATACAATACTGCTAATTATGAAATTAGATAAATAAATATTTATTTTTTTATGACCAGCAATTATCTTGTTTCTTATTGTTCCATCTGAATATTCAGTTCCAACAAATAGTCCTGAAAATACTGCTATAAAAATTCCTATCATTGGTAAATAATTTGATATTAGTTCTGATGTACTAATTTCTGCATTATAATTTTTCATATCTAAATAATTGGAAACTAGCATAAATATTGCAATTCCAATTGTTGCAATTATACATCCAAAAAATACTTTGTTTTTCTTTATTCTTTCAAAGCCTGCATCTAATAATCTATACATTAGCTCCACCTCCAATCAAATTCATGTAGTAGTTTTCTAGCGATTCTTCCTTTTCATGAAATTCATTGATAGAGCATCCCTTGGCTGAAAGTGATATTGCAAGTTCTGAAATATTTACATTATCGTATATATTAATGATTTTATCTGAAATAACTTCATAAGAAATGCAATTTTGTTCCAAATATTTTGATGCTTCTTTAATATTATTTACTGATATTTCAATTCTTTTTTTACAATTTAATTGTAATTCATTATTAGTAATTTCTTTTATGATTCTTCCTTTATCTACAAAACCGTAATGAGTTGCAATTTTAGATAGTTCATCTAAATAATGACTTGATATTAAAACTGTTATTCCTTTTTCTTTATTAAGCTTTAATATAAGTTCTCTTATTTCAATTATTCCTTCTGGATCAAGTCCATTTATAGGTTCGTCTAGGATAAGTAAATCTGGATTTCCTACAAGTGCTATAGCTATTCCTAGTCTTTGCCTCATACCTAAAGAAAAGTTTTTTGCTTTCTTACTACCTGTTTCTGATAGCCCAACAAGTTCTAATATTTCATCTGTTCCATCATAAGATGGTAAACCAATAATTTTATATTGCTCTTTTAAATTTTCTTTGGCTGTTAAATCTAAATAAATTGAAGGAGTTTCAACAATTGCTCCTATTCTCTTTCTAACTTCAATAATTTTTTTATTTAAATTAGAAATTCCATATATTGAATAATTTCCTGATGTTGGTTTTTGAAGTCCACAAATTAATCTAATTAAAGTTGTTTTTCCGGCTCCATTTTTTCCAATAAGTCCATATATGGAGCCTTTTTCAATATGCATATTAAGATCACTTAATGCTTTAAAATTTTTATATCTTTTTCCAAGATTATGTGTTTCTAAAATATATTCCATAACCTCCTCCTTTCGATATTTATTTTATAGCAAAAAGGTTAAGAAATCAGTTAAGAAAATAGTTAAGATTTAGTAAAGTGAAATTTTTGGAGCGTCCCTAAATTTCATAAAGCTTAAAACCTATTCCCCATACTGATTCAATATATTCTTCTGCAGTTACACTTCTAATCTTTTTCCTGATATTACTAATATGAACTTTGAGCGAATTCTCATCACAATCTAAAGTATCTTCACTTATTAATTCAAGTAATTTTGATTTTGTAACTACTTGTTTTGGATTTAGTAGTAATTGTTTTATTATTGCATATTCAGTTTTTGTTAAATATATTTGTTTTTCATTAACATATATAGTATGAGTTTCTTCGTTTAAAACCATACCATTGTATTTTAGTTCTTGTTTTGAACATTTTTCATTATTTATTCTTAGTTGAACTGATATTCTTGCCAAAAGTTCTTCTGAATTAAATGGTTTTGTAATATAATCATTAGCTCCACTTAATAGAGTATTTACTTTATCTTCAGGTGAAATTTTGGCACTAATTACTATAATTGGAATGCTTTTTATTTGTTTTATAATCTTTTCTCCATTTAAACCTGGAAGCATTAAATCTAGTAATATTAAATCTATATCCTTTTTTTCTATAATCATTAAAGCTTCTGTTCCTGAATATGCATCTATTATATTATAATGTTCTTTTTTTAAAATTTCTTTTATTAAATTATGAATATCATTATCATCTTCAACAATTAATATCGTTTTCATAAATTATCTCCATATCCATTTTGAATAATAAGCATTTGTATTTGTATACATACTTTCGCCTTGATTTCTATTATTAAAAAACTAAAGTAAATCTCATTTGTTTCCTGTTTTTAGGATTAATTTTGTCCTAAAATTTCTGGGTTTCCTCCAATAAAAGATATTTTACCATCAATATATGCAACTGCTTGATTATCCGTAATTGCATAAACAGTAAATGGATTATCTGCTAAAACATCTTTCAAAAATTCTAAAGTCCACTTTTCATGATCTTTTCTTAAAAAATGAGGAACTATATTAAATGGAACTAGTTCAAGCTCTTGATATTCAAAATTTTCTACTTTGGTATTATATCTTTCTGCCCAAAATCTAGGGCTAGTTATTTGTTTTCCAAGTACTATTGATCCAGCAGAAGTTCCCATTAGAACTCTTTTTTCTGCAACTTCTTGTATTAAATCAACTGTATTTGTTTCATGAAATAATTTTGAGTATATATGTTGTTTTCCACCTACTATATAAGTTAGATCAGCATTCATAAGACGAGTTCTTATTTCTTCTTTTGAATGAGTTCTAAAATTTACAAAATCTATTCTTCCACCTATATGTTTTTCAATATTAGACAATTCATGTATTAACCATCTTTTACTTTTTTCTCCTGCTAATTCACATGCTGTTTCGTTTATTATTGCAATATTGATTTCATTTGCAGGTTTTCCAACTATCTTTGCTACTTCAATCTTCATTTCATCAGTTGTAAATCCTTGTGAAGCTAAAATTAATTTCATAAGATTTCCTCCCTAATCTAATTCACGTTCTTCTGGTGTTGATTTTTTATAAGTTTCTTTTAATGATTCTAACTGTGTTTGAATATCTTTTTCAAACACAGTCCCTTCAGCTAAATCAATAAACCATTCCTCTGTTTCTTTTATGTATTTTCTCTGAAAATCTCTGTCAGCAAAATGAGCTTCCGATAAATTATGTAATCTATCTGCAAGTTTTACCATTCTTGCCATATGATTCTTTTTTATTCTTCCATAATATTTTTTCTTTGTATAACCTGGTTCTTTTGTTACAAGTAATACACTATCTGCAATACGTCTATTAGAAATATCTCTTATTTCTTCATATGAAGTATCTGTATCTTCTAACAAATCATGAAATAATCCTGCAATTTGATATTCAGTATCAAAGCCTTTATCTTTTAATATTTTACTTACTGCAAATGGATGAAGATAATAAGGTGTTCCTTGTTTTCTAAATTGTCCTTTGTGTTTTTCTTTAACATATTCACATACATTCATTTTTCTTTTTCTACTTTCTTTTTTTATTATAAACATATCCTATCATAAAAAAATAAAATTAGCAATGAAATAACGTATCACTCAAATGAAATAAAGGGACATTTCAAACTTTCATTTTATCTATGATTTGTTCTAATTTGTATAATTAATCCATTTCAAAAGTAAAATAGACTCCATTTTATGAAGTCTATTTGTGAAATTTTTGGAGCGACCCTTTATTTCATTTTGATTAAAATTCTTTTTTAGAATATATTTTATAAGAGATTTTGTGAGAAATAAAATATTCAATTAATATCACACCTAATAAAATAATTGGAAAAAATACTTCTAATATATTATTTATAGAACTTAAATTTATTGAAAAAGTATTTGTCATTTTTTCTCCTAGCATTACAATTGCTCCTGCTCCAAAAGCAACTACTATTGTTATTATAAACATATATATTCTTCCTTTTTCTGCTCCGAATTTATAAAAACAAGGCATTTGAATTGATTCTACTAATCCTATTCCAAACATTCCACTAAGTGCAATTGATATTAAATCTATAAAACTAGGAATTCCTTTATTAAGTACTAAAGAAATTATGACTGATAAAATTATTCCTAAAATTGCACCTGTTATTGTTAAAATAAATTGTAAGATATATTTTGATAATACAATTTCCTTTTTAGTAAGAGGAAATGTTAATATGTATTTGTTTGCTTTTGCCATTTCATCATAGCTAAATGTTGCTATTCCAAACATTCCGAGTCCTAATGTCATCATAATTATAAGTAATCCATCAGTACTTGTATTTTGTGGTTCTAATGATACACAAATAAATATAAAAATAAAAATAATTAAACTTTTTAAATAACTTTTTAATTGTAATAAATCTTTTATTATTAATCCTTTCATCTATTTTTCCCCCTTTATATAAATAAGCATTATATCATCTATTGTTGCTTTATCTATAATTTCAATATTGTATTTTTTTCTGAATTCATACTTATTTTCCACTAAAACATCGTATTCATATTTAC
>CAORJJ010000039.1 GCA_948517135.1 uncultured Clostridia bacterium
ATTAACACTTTATCATATAATTATTTTGATATAAAAAGTAGCCAAGTAAAAAGTAAAAAATTATCACAAAGAAAAATATCTAAAATAAAAAAGCTGATTTATATAGTTCTATTTTAAATAAAAATCTTAATTTGCCAATTGAAAAGTCACAACAGAAAATTTATAATGATTATTTTAAATATGAAATTATAATTGAGTTTTATTTGTCAAACTTAAATCAAGATATATTGTTAGAAATGACAGATTCGGGATATCTTATATTTTGTGTTTGTAATATTCCATATTCTTTTAAAATTGGAGAAAAGGATGTACTTGATTTTGTAGATTACTTCTTTAAATAGAATTCCCAGCAAAACTGGATGTATTTTAATAAGATTATATATAAGAAAAAGACAGATTTTTCAATCTGTCTTTTTTGGCTGGGCTGTCAAAAATGTAACCCTTTTCAACCCCTCTATTTCTGCGAAAAAATCGACTTAACTACTTGTTGGGACACATTTTTGGAACTCAATCAGGTAAGAAATAGCTTAAAACTCCGTTACTAACTAGGTTTAACCCATATATTAAATCTTTTTTATAATGTACTTAAATATTATTTTAACCCTATCATAGAAGCATATAAGTTGTCAAGTGCTACTTGACAACTTATACATTTATTTTATTAAGTTATATTCCTTGATAGTTTAGAAATCTTTGCTTGGTATGAATATTCCATTTCCACTTGAAACAGAGGTATTTTTGTTGATTTCCATTAGTTCCGTGTCTGTTAGTAAATGGGTGATAGGTATTAGTTTATTTACTTCTTTTTTCTTTGTTGGTGTGGAGTTTAGCATTGCTTTTTTACCTAATCCTTCACTATGGGCAAAGTAATCATCTTTCTTATGATAGTATTTGTTTATGTATATAACTATTTGATTTTCACTGTTATAGCATATCGTAAACTTTAGGTAACTTTCCTCATCTAGTTCTATACATTTCATTAGTTGCTTTTCTCCATGATATAGGAAATATTCTAAGTCTAATTTCCAACCGATTTGAACATTTGGCATTGATTTTCTTTACTTGTTCTGTACTTATTTTAGGCATTGTTACTGCTCCTTTCTTATTTTTAATTTAATCGAAATCGGCAGTTTCTCACAAGTTCTAAGCTATTCATAAGATAGAATTCAAATTTTAATAAACCGTAAATATGAACCCAAATATAAAAGTTTAAATAAGGTCAAAATAAGAGCAATAAATTAAGTTTCTCGATATTGAGTTCTTAATTTATTGCTCCCTTGGTTACATTCTTAGATACTTTTGATTAGATGTGAAGTAGACTACTTCGCCATTCTGCCAGTTACCATTTGGCTTGATACTGTTGATACAGTTTTTAAATCCTTGCTCATTTTAATTGAAATTGACTTATTCCACAAGTTTTAGGCTTATTTAGTATTCTATAATGTATCGCAGCAATCTGTACTGGTTGTATTGTTTGGTTTTCTTTGCATTTGTTAGCATTATGAATTATTTGTAGCAGATTCTGCGTTGTCTGTAAATAGTTAAAAGTATATTCATAATTATTGTTATATCCAGTATTCCTTTTGATATTTCTAGTTTGTGTTTTGAATTGGTCTAAGGTGCTTAATAGGGAATAGATTAGGTCTAGCTTTAATTGGCTATCTTGATTTGCAGATACCCCTTGTCCTGTTTTTGATAATTCTAATATAATATCTTTTACTTGTTCCTCCAATTTAGGGATATTAGCAAGTCTTATTAGTTCTTGTTTGAATATTTTGACTGTGCTTTCTTCTAAAGTATTAAGGTCTAGTTCTTGTATTTTCTTGAATAAAGCCTCCATATCTTCACTTGTTCCCTCATAAGTTAGATAGGTTATAAATTCGTCAATTGTTTCTGCCGTTAATTGTTGCATAGATTGTTCAGCTTCTGCATAAATATCATAGGTTGTAGCCATTTTTGCGTGTCCTAGTAGCATTTGGAGAGCCTTAGGTTCTGCTTTCAGTAAAACTCCGTAAAGAAGCATATAGATGCCTTAATTGATATTGAAAAACCTCCGAAGTATTGACGGTCGTAAATTTTCCGTTCGGTTTCTTCTTTTTATATGTTGTTGGTCTTATTCCTGCATTTTTACATATCTTCTTGAAATGTGCATTTAGAGTTGCCACAGCTATTAGCTTTCCGTCATTGGAGAATACTAGACTTTCAGGGTCATTTTCATTTACTCTAGGTTCCAATATTTCTTTGAGTAGGGGCGTTATAAAGAGTGTCCTTTCTGCATTTTCTGTTTTGCCGTTCCTCGTCATCTAGGATAGTTTTATCGTTCCCATCTCTAGTTAGTGAACCTTTTAATTTTATTTGACCGTTCTTTCATTTTGCACTTTTTTGACTTTAAGGCAAGACATTCGCCCGGTCGAACCCCTGTTAGAGTGATAAACCATAGTTCATCTTTATATTTGTCAGTTTCAATCGTTAATTGTTTAAGAAATTTCTTCGTTTCTTCTATATCCAGTGGGGACACCTTGCGAGTTTTCTTTCCAGCTTTTGGTCGTTTCACTTTAGTTTTAGTCTTGAACGGACTTTGTTCAAGAGTTAATTTATCATTATCAACAGCATAGAAGAAAGTTTGTCTTGTAACACTAAATATTTTATCCAAATATGATTGACTGTACTTATATTTTCCGTTCGGTTTCTTCATATTAGCAAACTTCTTTAAGTCTGATTTTATTTCTTCTGCCGTTATCTTCTGAATTGGTCTACTGGCAAAGGAAGTTTGAGAAATAAGTTCTGCTGTTCTCTTTTTTCTAAGCATAGAACCGTGGTTTTAGTTCTCGATTGTCTTCTTGTTCCTTTAACATATCATTCATTACTTGATTAAACGTATCAGGTACTTTCTCTATATATGTTCCATATTTCAAAGCTCTTTGTATTTCACGGTGGTTGTCTATTACTTCTTGTAATGTTGCTCCGATAAACTGGTCGCCTTTTACCAGTATTAGGGTCTGTATATAATATTCGCCACCTTTTCCTAGCTTTATCATACCAAGGTTTACTACCGTTCGCCGGTTCTTCCTTTTTACTCCTGTATTTATACTCATTGTTACATACTCCTCTGTACCACGAAAAGAACCTACATTGTGATATTGTCATCTGTTGGCTTATATGTTCTTTCAGGTATTAGATTTTAAACTGCTAGTGTAATTTACGTATTATAATTTCACTCACAGTTTGGTATGTAATAATAATAAATCCAAACTATTATTCTAATCTATTGCTTACAACTTTTATAAACTTCATTATACGTTTACCGTCCTTTCGATTGAATTTTATAATAATATAGAAGTCTTTATTTCGACTTTTTAACTGTCGTAAGCTTGGTTGCTCCATATTGCTTTTATTATCTATTATCGTGTACTTCATTAAAATATCTTTGTATATTATAAAAATATCTGTTATCTTTTACAATTTTAATCATCATATCTTGTATAGAATTATTTAACCCTCTATCTATTTTGTGTAGTAAATATTCTTCAAACTCTTTAAGCATTTCTTGAAATCTTGTTATATTGTCAAATTCAATATTTACTTCTTTACCATTACTGTAACTAACTAGATTCTCACATTCCTTTATAATAATATCATATCTATTTGCCCAATGCTGATATACTAGGAAATCTAAATATTTATAATATTCTCCTTTGTAATAACATACATATTCTACATATTCTAATAAGAATTTTATTTTTGATATTTCTGCCTTGTTCAAGGCAGTTTTACTTTTAACCTTAATGGAAATCTTATCTAATATTTCTTTTAAAATGTTATTATTAACATAAGTTACAAATATATATGGGTTTAAGTCATTTGATACATTTTGAGATTTTATCTCGTCCATAAACTTATCAAACGAACCTAGAGTATTGTTGTCCCATTCTTTAATATCATAATTATTTGAAATATCGCTTTTTCCTTCAACTCTTCCTAATAAATAATCTAATGAGACTTCTAATATATCGGCAACTTTTATTAAGTTTGCAACTGTAAGGCTTCTGCCTTCCTTGTTACTTTCTACATAATTAAGGGTTTGCCTTTGAACTCCTATTGTATCAGCTAGTTGCTCTACTGACATTCCTTTTGACATTCTCGCCTCTGTTAATCTTCTTGCTAGAATTTCTGTATAAGTATTGTTTCCTTTTTCTTCCATTTTAACATATCTCCTATCATCTTTGTTACTTTTTTAAAAAAGATGTAACTTTTTTGTTATTTTTTCTTGACAACAAATTCGTTACTTGTTATAATCATATAGTAACATACCTGTTAAGGTTTGTCAACCTTATACAGAAATATTTTTTAGAAAGGAGATTTTTAATATGGCTAATTCTGTTACAGTAGAAGAAATCGCAGAATTACTACTGCAGATTTTACAATCTACCAAAGATTCAACCTATGATGTTACCAAAGAGAAGTTGCTTACTGTTGAACAGATTTGTAATTTGACACGGCTTTAAGGAACGGCTTTATTCGTTCTGAATTACACAAAGGCAATCTTGCTTATGAGAAATATCGGTCGTGGGGAAATTCGCATTTCTGAAACAGCATATAAGAATTATAGGGCTATTGCTCGTGATAGAGGGGAGGGTATCAATGGGTAAAACTATAGATAAGGAATTATATCGTGAGATTTTACGTGATATGTTAGAAGATTTAGAGACAGATGATGTTTGCTGGATAGAGTGTCCTTTGGAAGCTGACGGCAAAGATAAAGTTTGCAGTTGCGAAGTTAATTACACAACAGGTCAATTCTATTGCCATAATTGTCATAGATTTGGCACTATTGCTGAACTACACCAGTTACAGCAAAATAAATTTTTATTATAAAGGAGGGGTTTAGATATGAATTCTAACAGTGAAATAGAGGAACCAACTTTGGACAGTGCAGTTCCTCAAAATAACTCTACGGAGACAGAAGTTCATTCTTCTGCTCCTGCTACTAATGATAATTATACATCAAATGAAACGCAAAATCAAGCTACTTCTAATAATAGTAGTAGCAAACCTCAAATTCCTAACTTCTTTGGCAGTACAGGACATTTTAAGCATAGTGTGTTTGCTCAATTTGCACATATACAACGTATCAATGGTACAAATCATATTTATAAAGGTTCAACTACCGGTACTTATGTATGTGATGATGACTTAATTCAGTTTGCTATACAAAGTTATGTACCAAGATTTAACTTTGCCCAAGCTAAAGAAGAAGTAAAACAACTTAGCATTACTACTAAGATGTCAGAACGTACAGAAAGTTCTAGTAATTTTGTAGGGTGTGCTAATGGGGCATATGACATAAATACTTCTGACTTTAAAGAATTTAAGGACTGCACTGCTACTGATTTCATCTTAACTAATAAATTAAGTGTAGAGTATTCCCCCAATATACCTACTTCAAATGAAACAGTAGATACATTCATAAATGAGACTACAGGTTATGACCCAAAGTTACGGATTGTTTGTATGGGAAGTTTCGGGAGCCTGTTTATGCAGATGTAGTCTTCCGTTAGCTTTTGCTCTAACTGGGGATAGTTCTACTAATGGTAATGACGGCAGAGATGTTTTGTTAGATATGATTAGTGCTAGTGCTGGAGAATGTGTCTCATTTAAAACTTTACAGGAACTTACTACTGATAAGTCATTTCATTCTTTATACAGTAAGACCTGTAACATTTCGAATGAACAACGTCCAAGCAAAATGAGTAATATCAATAAGTTAGTAGGACTTATTCGTGGTAATAAAGTTTTACCTTCTAAAGAATTTGGTGGCTTAACTTTTACACCATATACTACATTATTATTTAATGTTAGAGATATTAGAGATTTTGACGGAGTATTCTCCGAATTAGGCGAATATTTTAAGGTTATTCCATTTAAGAATCAACTAAATGTGGATAAATCTTTTAAGGACACTTTACTATCGACTGAAAACTTACAGTATTTTACTTTTAAGGCATTAGACGCATTTTCTAAAGTTCTACAACGTGGTAGCTTTACTATTCCTGCTGTTGTAGAAGAAGCTACTAACAATTACTTATTGAATAATAATAGTGCTAGGGAATTTATTATTGAAAATCCTATATTTTATATTGAGAGAAAATCAACTTATTATAAGGACTATTGCGATTGGTGCGACAGTAATAATAAACGTCCTGTTGACTGTTCTCCATTTGGTAAAGAAGTTTTGAAGTCTGGATATTTGACGGATAGATATTCAATCGGTGGCGGTAGACGTCCTTGTTATTATAAGACAAAAGATTTTAATGTTGATAAACTTTTTGATGAATATGCAGGTACTATTGAAGCAAATTCGGTTGAGATAATTCGTAATAACGGCACTTATTCAAAGGGGAATTTTATCGAGGCTTTTA
Source organism: uncultured Clostridia bacterium (assembly GCA_948517135.1). Taxonomy (GTDB): domain Bacteria; phylum Bacillota; class Clostridia; order TANB77; family CAG-508; genus Scatovivens. Next base: position 6,420 of record CAORJJ010000039.1, read on the forward strand.
TAGACTTTTTTCGTAGAAATACTCTTGAGGATATGGACGAGAAATCTCTAACTGAACAAGATGACGTAAACGATAGAATAGAACAAGCAGTAGCTAGTTTAGAAAATGTTACTTTAGCAAAATAATTTTTATTGATTTGCACCGTGGCACGTATGGTTACTATGGCAGAGAAATTTTATTTTTGGGGGTTAGGTTTATTCCTAACTCCTTTTATATTTTATTTAACTTTCTTATATTTGGAAATTTTATAATGATGTTTACAGGGTGCTTTGGTATGGTTTCAATCTTATTTGGTCTGTTTGGATAGTTCCAGTTGCTTTTGATTTTGACTACTACATTTACGAGGGCATTTCCTAGTAGGTGTCTTGCATTGGAGAATTTGAGAATAGAAATGTATAATTCCCACTTAATTTTACAGTTCTATTCTCTTAACCTTGATTTATCATTCTTGAGATGTAACAGGGAGATATACCTGTTTTCTCCTTGGGAAGATTTTAGTCATATTAGCTTGTTTTAATGAGTGTATAGTATCTTCTACACTCTGTTTACGTTTTTATATTATTTAATATATATATAATACAAGTGGCAAAGTGGTTCTTTCCATTAAATCCTGTATCAAAAAATTTTTGATACATAGCTCTATTTGTTCATTGGGGATAGACGGCACAAAAAATACGTCAATTTGGGCACTTTTCCATCTAATAAAATAAATAAAACGTAGATTGGTAGTTTTGTGGCAAAAAAGCTAAAATAAGCTTAATAAAATAGAAATAGAAAGTTATTTTAAATTATAACTTTCTATTATTGGGGGTATGTCTTTTCCTAAGATGTAAAATGACTGACATTTATATTATTACTTAATTTGTGAATCTTGTCTATTCATTCTTTATTTTAAGAAGCAACATAAACGATATTCTTTCTCTTTACATTCAACTACTGCTATTAAATCATTTCCAATATTTCGCTCAATTTGATTCTTGTAACTTTCTTGTTTCTGTGGGTAATACATATATTTAAGTTTATATTCTTCTCTCGATTGGGTTTGTAGATTAACAATTAACCATTCAAAGCCTCTTGGAAGTTCTTTATCTTTCATAATTTCTATGTTTTCTATTCTGCCTCTAATTAAATGATATTTGCTATCTTTGAATAGGTCGCTGGATATAATGCTCTCTACGACTGTTTTATCTGTAATAATTGTTTCTACACTACTGATTAAGTATTCTATGTAATTATGCTTTAATAATAACTTTTGAATTTCTATATTGTTTAATTCTTCATTATCTCCATATCCTATATATCTGTCAAATACGTCTTGTGAAGTCATATCTTCTAATTTAACATTTTTTAATCTTTCTTCAACTTCTTCAAAGGTTATTACTTTTGGCTCTTTAGCGATTAGTATATCTACATTGTTTTTTGATTTCTCATATAAGAATATTACTGTATCAGCTAACTTGCCTAAATTCTTATTCTTAATATCCTCTAGCATAGGTCTTTTATTTGCTCTTGTTTTTATATCTCTTGTTAGTTGAGATGTTACTATTATTGTTATTTGTAGTTGCTCCGTTAGTTTTTTTAATTTACTACTTATATCAGTAGCAGGGTAGTCCTTTATTAGTTGTATATAGTCAATAATTACTAATTTTATATTGTGGTCTTGTACTAACTTTTTCGTTTGCTCCTCTATATAATTGATAGATACATTTGGGATATCGTCTATATAGATATTATCTTTATTAGTTAATCGGCTTAGTGTCATTTCTTTTGAGTTCTCTAAACTGAATATTGCTACTGCCATATTTTGACTTAACATTTTATCAGCTATTTGTAGGGTTAGTGTGGTCTTGCCTAAAGCTGGTCTTGAACCGATTATGATTAGTTGGTTCTTTGTTTCTAGTATTTGGTCTATATTAAGATTCATAATAATTTACTCCTTTACTTCATAGATTTCCATATCTTTTAGAATAACTGCTTTGTCTGTTAATTCTTTTATTGCCTCTGGTACTTCGGTGTGTATGGGTATAACAATATCAGGGTTCGTAATATCTATAACTTGTTTGATACATTCTCGGTCTCCGTGTCCTGATGTATGACAGGTTATGACTGGTATTCCGTAGTTGTTCCATTTTCTCTAGGAATTTTATTGTAGGCTCGTCCTGTGTTTTATATCCGTTCCCATATTGAGTAAATAACACAAGCATTATCTAGTACCTTATTTTTTAACTTTAGCTTTTCTATATCTCGCCACATACTTACACGACAGTTCATTAAAAATTTTCCGTTCACGTAGCTTTTGACCTGTTTGTTTTATCTTCTTTAGGTATGGTTCTATGTATTGACTGTATGGCTCCTTGTTTCTCATTCTGTATAGATATGAGGGGAGATAGCAATACACTTTAGGAGAATTGAGGGCATTTGGTATCTTCTGCGTTACCTTTTGTAGTACCATATTGAGTAAGATGTCCCATATTATGGTTTTACCTGTTCTGTTGGCTACTCGTGTTATAGTTGTGATACGGTCTATCGTAGTTGTAGATGTTAATACTAGGACTTGGTCGTATTGTTTGGTTTTCTCTGCTATCTCGATTGCCAGTTCTGCCTCTGTTTGTGCTTTCACATTTGGTCTTGATAGGGTTGTGCCGTTCTGTGATTAGTATGTCTATCTTTCCGTATCTTCTTTAGTGTTGGCTTGAATAACTTGCCCTTGTAACCGTGGTTTCTGTAATCTCCGTGTATAGAGTATTCTTTTATTATCTGCCTCTATTAGAAACATAAAGGCTCCGATATGCCGAGTGGTCTACTGTATATGGGGTTATTTTGACTTCTTTGATATAGAACGGTACTTGGTCTTTTATATCTATTGTTGGGTGGGTTATTTTACCTTTTCTTGTAAAGCTAAAGACTGTTTCTATTATGCTCCTTGCTTGGTCTGACATATAGACAGGTATAGTTGGAAGTACCTCGTTAATTCTTCCGTAATGGTCGCCGTGATAATGACTGGCTAGAATTCCGAGAGTAGGTTGGCTCTCCTGTATTTAGTCCGTTCTATTTCAGGAAGTCTTACTATATCGTCTAAATCCATTCCAAAATCACACATTATCTTAGTACCTTTTGAAGTAGTTATTGTTGTTAAGGCACCACCAATAGAAGTGGTGCCGTTTTAGAATTTGAATATACATTTATGATTGTTCACCATTTAGGGTGGTCTTGATAGATGTTATTTTGATTTGGTCTGTATCATAGGTCATATAGTGGTATTCAATACTATCAGTTTCAGCTTTTAACTCGTATGGTTCAAATTCTTTAATTTTAGTTGCTAGGTTCTTTGGAACTGCTATACATACTTTAATTGTTAGGTGGGGTGTTACTCGTCCGTGAAATCCCATAATTTTATACCATTCTTGACCTTGGTTCGTATGAAGTAGATTCAATAGAAAGATTGCTTTTGATGTTGCATTGGCTAATACTGTTTCAAGTGATTGTGTTTCTGTTATAGGTTCTATAATTGTTAATTTTCTTACTTTGGTTCGTGTTAGAATATTGATATATCCTGTATCTTCTTTAGGGTTTAAATTGATTGGTATAGGAAAGAATAGGTTTTGATTGATTTTACAGGGTTGAATTCCTGTTAGTAGCTTGTCATAGGAACTTGTTTTTGAGAATTCTGTTAATAGCATACTTTCTATATGTGCCTGTTCGTCAATCTTTCCTTTGGGTTTCATTTCTTTATTGAAATAGGTTAGAAATTGATTTGCCTCTTTAGTATTCAGATTCATATTATCGAGTTTTAATTCACAATTATAGGTTTTCTTGTTGCTCTCGTCATATTCTTTGGTTGTTATTGTAGTATCATCTTTTGTTATTTCTATTGTTGCGATAGGTTGCCCTTGGTATCTTGCTTGAATTGTGAAAATGTTATCTTGTGTAGGGTTGACCTTCACTAGATAGAATTGAATTGCCTCGTAACTTTTGATTTGTTTGTGAAATTGGTCTAATAATGGTTTATTGTCTATTAGTGTTTTTGATTGTTCTTCATAGGTCTGTTGCCAGTCTTTTGATTGGCTGATTATCTTTTGTGCTTGTTCAATACTGTTTTGTAGTATCTTTTCATTCATAATAAATTACCTCCCATACCGTTATAATAACAGTATAGGAGACTGATTTGCTAGTGCTGCACTATTTTATTGATTGTGTTGTTTATATGATTTTTCGTTTCAAACGATATATTTAATTTGCTATTGGGAATGAGTGTATAGGTGTTCTTATATTCATATACGATTTATATATATATATATATATATTTATTTATTTATATTATTATATATAGAATAGAGAAGTAGCAACTTGTTCATTGGGTATCTATATCTAATGTTGGCACTTTAAATTTTCCCTAAAGTAATAAAATGCCTGTGCCTAGTATAGTGCCAAAATCTGCAAAATAAGATTTATAAATCGTAATTTTACTATGGCAGGTATGGCACCTATGGCAGATTGACTTTTATAATATGCTTTTTACTATGTCAGCTATGGCAGATGTTGAATAAAGCCCTCTATCGCTAGTGGATTTATTTTTAGTTATCAGATGTATCTGAATAAATATTTTCAAAATTTTGAAAGAAGTTGAAATAATCTTCAAATGTTCCTTCTGCTGATATTTTATTTTTATCTATTATATCAAATTGAACATCCTTTTCTTTACATTTTTCTATTAACCCCACATCAACAAACAGCTTTTCCATTTTCATATTATAATGACTAAATCTAAATTTATTAAATAAATCTATTTTTTGGTTTAATACGGTTTTTTCTATAGGTTTAAGAGCTTTTGATATATTTTCTATATCTTCATCTAGTTTTGACAATTCTTTTTCCCTTGCAACATTAAGTTGACCTTCTTCTAATATTTTTAAATTTATTGATTTATTAAGTTGTTTTTTTAATTCATATATCCTTATTTTTTTTGAGAAATAAAAACTTAATAATACTATAGCTAAACAGAACATAAAAAATATTGTCATATTTGCCCATATACTTACAATAAGTAAAGTTATGAATATACCAATTATAAACTTTTTTGTATTTTGGTCTTTACATTTCGATATTGCCTTTTTTTTAATATCATTTTGCTTTTTTAGTTGATTTAATAATGTTTGAATTTGATTATCATTATCAAAGATATTCCATTTTTCTGTTGATAAATCATCTATTTTAATTTTATCATTTACAAAGTCTTCAAATATCTTATATTTTTCGTTATATTTTACTTTTTTATTATTTATTGCAGTATCGTCATTTGAATAAACGGTTTTTTTGATATTTTCAAATTCTTCACGATGTTGGGTAATTAAATTCATTTTTTCTGATGCTAACCCAAAAAATGCTGTACGAACTTCTATACCTTCTTCATCTAAATCTTCATTCTTAATACTTAATAAATAGTTTTCAAAACTTTGATAAACATTAAATGGTATAGATACATCATCAAATAACTTTAATATTCTCATTTCCTTTTCATGCTTTATTCTTTCTTGCTCCATTTCTTTTTCTTGTTTATGTCTTTTTTCTTCTTCTTCTAACTGTTTAATCATTAATTGGTTTTGTTCAAAAAGTAATTTAGATTGCATTTCTTGTTGTATATATCTGTTATCAGCTCCACGTGCTTCGTCCCAAGTTTCATAAAATTGACCATCTTTTCCTAACCATCCTTTACCCATTTTTTCCTCCTTAAACTTTAATTCTATAATATATTTATCTATCTTTTTAGTCCATTATCAAGTCAAGTATATTATCGTTTTTCAATAATGTAAGTTCTCCTATCATACTTGATTTCATCTTATCATAGCTTTTATTGTTTGTAAAGTACTACGCAAAGATATATTAAAGTTTTTTACTTCTTATAATAAAATTCTCTTAGAATAAGTCTAGGAGAGTGATGTTATGTTAGATAGAGAACTTTTTGAATATAAGAATTATGGTACAATTCAAATTGATTTAGATAGAATTATGAAAGAGAAGGAAGTTACTACTTATGAATTGAGTAGTAAAGCCAATATTCGTTTTCAAACTATACAAAACTTGCGTAAGAATAGTTGCAGTAGAATTGATTTCGAGGTCTTGGCTAAGATTTGTTATATGTTGAATTGTAAAGTAGAGGACGTTATCAAGTATGTTATTGATTAACACTTGGTAACGTCCTTTTCCTTATGCTTGATTTTTAACAACTTTACATTCTCGGTCAAACTCTTTGGCTAGAATAATTGAGAATACGAAGATTTGCTCCTCAATTTCTCCGTCCATTTGAGAAGTTACCTCGCAATATTGGTCAAATAACTGTTTCTGTTCCTCCGTCCAGTCTTCTTGTAATTCATCTAATAAGCGATTTCGTTTTCTTCTTAACTTTCTAAATTTTTTGTTGTAATCGTCCAGTCCTTCTCTTACGGCATTATGCAATCCTATTATTAGTGGCACTTGGCTTAAATCAATGTACTTTTGTGCATTAGTACCGAATACTTTGTCAAATATTTCTAAATATTCTTGTTTCTTCTCGTTATCTTTCATAACTTTTACTCCTTCTAGGCTAATCTAACAATGCCACCCATAGAACCAGCTATTTGTATTCCTCCAAATTCAGAACCTTGTTTAGTTTCTATGTTCATTACATAAGCACAGGGTAGCCCTTCTTTTAATTCTTTTTTATCTCTCGTCCATTCTTGTTTTGTTTTTGATACATATAATAAGGTTAATACGATACCGTTATCATAAGTAGGTGTCAATATTACGTGATATACTAAGGCATTGTGTTTTTCTTCAAATTGCTTAATTGCTTTCTCGTAATCTTCATTGTTGCTTATCCAATAGAGGATAGCAGGACATTGTTTGTTGACGTATTCAGAGTAGTATAGGGTATCTTCCTTTTCAAATTCTTTTGTAACTGTTTCCATTAACTCGAATTTATCTTGTAGTATCTTTAGTCTTTCGATTGCCTCTGTCTTTTGTAATTGTTTTAGGTCTTGTTCCATAATTCGCCTCCTTTCTAATTTTGATTTCCTTAATTATAATTCTGTCATAAGGGAGACGTCTTGTGCTTATTTTATTAGAGTTTGTTTCATAACTAAATAAATAATAAATTAGTGGGGGAGTTATGCCCTAAATAAGCGAAAATAAGAGCAATAAATTTAAGGTTTGTGATATTCCTTAATTTATTGCTCCATATTGACTATTATTCAAAGATATTTTTTGTTTCTTCCTTTATCTCGTTACTCATAACATAACCGAATATAAAGGCTTTTTCTGCCATTTCGTCATTCATAATGCCTTGGATACATTCTGAACAGTCAACTAATTGCTTTTGTCCCTTAGTACAGGTACTTTCGATTGCTTGGTCTATTTCGATTTTTGTCTTCCTTAATAAGCGATAGTTTTTGTCCATATTTTGAATTTCCCTCATAAAGTTGATGTATAATTCCATTAGCATTGGGTATCTTTTGGCTCTTTCATCAGAAGTAAATTCAAATACTTTGTAGAATTCTTCAACATAATCGTCAATACTTTTGACCTTCATAGCTTTTAGGTCTGCTACTACTTTGTTTAGAGTAATTTTGTGTGCCTCGGTTAGTGGCACTTCCAATTTCTCTAAACATTCTTTCATCTTATTTTCATTCATAAGTTACCTCCTTAGTTTCAATTTAAACTAAGTCAGATTCTATTACAAGTTTTATTAGAAGCATGGGGACACAATATAAAGATGTTAAATGCTTATACTTAGCTTATGTCAATATATACCGTTTAAGAAGTGGGACACAATTTTGGAACTCCACGGCTATCCTACCATATAATACCTTATGATACTTTGTGTGTTTTCGACAAAAATAATGACTGCCCTGTCAGACAGTCATATCAATACTTTGTGCTATTCTGTGATACTATATGATACTATATAAAATGAGGTCTTAGGATACCCTAAAACCTCGATTTTTGGCTGGGCTGGGTAGATTCGAACTACCGAAATGCCAGAGTCAAAGTCTGGTGCCTTACCGCTTGGCTACAGCCCAATATATATATATAATTAGTGGGGTGGAAGATGGGACTCGAACCCACGGTCTTCAGTGCCACAAACTGACGCGTTAACCAACTACGCTACATCCACCATATTCTGGTGATTTCTCACAACGCTCTTATATTTTAAAACAAATTTCATGGTTTGTCAAGCATTTTTTACTAAAATCAAAAAAGACTTATACTTAAATAGTATAAGTCTTTTAATCCTATTTTATTGTTGTGGAACTTCTGAACCTTCTTCTGCTGCCCATATAATAATTCTTGCTTTACTATCATCTGTACAAGTTTGTAATGAAATTTCTCTTCTTCCTTGAGTATCTCTTGTCATATATGTAGCATCACTTGCATCTGTCTCATAAATTTTATAAATTATATATGTAACTGTATCACCTTTTTGATCAGTGATTAATATTTTATCTCCGTTTTTTAACTTTTTATTATTTGAGAAAAATGTTCCATTTCTATAATTATGTCCATAAATTGAAGTATTTCCTACTTCGTTTAAACCTGGTCCATATGCTATACCTACTGCTATCTCTAAAGATTTCTTTGTTACAGATTCAAGGACTGGATAATTAACCTTTGTTGCAGGAATTTCAATTTTTCCTTTTATCTCATACCCTTCATAGTATGCAACTTCTGGTTCTTTTTCTGCTTTATTTTGCTCTTCCTCAGCTTTTTTATTTTCCTCATCTGTTGCTAACTGATTTGCAATATCTTCTAATGAAGTACTTGTTTCATTTGACACTTCATTTTTATCGTTTTTGTTAACTTTTTTCTTTACTACTTTAGTAGCATTTTCAAATTCTTCTAATGCAGATTGTGCATCATTATCTATCTTCTTTGCATTTAATGTGTCATATGCAAAATATCCTACAACACCGAATATTGCAACTATTAATACTACCAAAATCATTGTTAATATATTACTAAATTTGGACATGTTTATATGCCTCCATTCTTTTGAATTTACATAATTTCATAACTATATTATACCATATAAGAATTTTTAAATCAAGAAATTTAATATATTTATAATTTATATATTTTTATTATAATTATGAAAAAAATCTTCAGTACAAAACTGAAGATTTTTTGTATTTTATTCTAATATTGCTTTTATTCTTCTTACTCCTGAAGATGAAGCTTCTTCTTTTTTTATTTTGAAATGACCTAATTTTCCAGTACTTTCAACATGAGGTCCACCACATAACTCAATAGATACATCACCTATTTTGTATACAGTAACAATGTCTCCATATTTATCTAAAAACATCGCTTCTGCTCCTATATTTAAAGCCTCTTCTTTTTTCATTTCCATTCTTTCAACTGGAATATCTTGAGCTATATACTCATTTATTAAATCCTCAACTTTTTGTTTTTCTTCATCTGTCATTTTAGCACCATGTGAAAAATCAAATCTCATTCTTTCTGATGTTATATTACTTCCTTTTTGATGTACATGATCTCCTAAAACAACTTTTAAGGCTGCATTTAAAAGATGTGTTGCTGTGTGATACTTTGTTTCCATTTCTCCAGTTGAAGCTAAACCACCTTTGAATTTTTGTTCACTTCCAAGTCTTGATTTTTCTTGATGTTCTTTAAATAATTTTTGATAATCAGACATATCAACTTCCAAACCTTCTTCTTTAGCAAGTTCTTCTGTCATTTCTGGTGGAAATCCATATGTTTCGTAAAGATTAAATACTGCTTCTGTATCTAAAACTTTCTTTCCTGCATTTCTAGTTCTATTTGCAACTTTTTCAAATTCTCTTTCACCATTTTGCAATGTTTTTACAAATTTATTTTTTTCTTCTATAATTACATTCTTTATTACTTCTTTATTTTGATCTAATTCAGGGTATAATTCTTTTAAAGCTTGTATTGATGTATCAATAATTTCTGGTAATTTAGCTAAATCTATTTCAAGTTTATTTAAGTGTCTTGTCATTCTACGAAGTAATCTTCTTAAAATATATCCTCTATCAACATTACTTGGTCTACCACCATCATTTATTATCATCATGCTTGAACGTAAATGTTCTGCAATAATTCTTCTACTTTGAATGTTATCTACTTTTTGTAATTCAACTAACTTGTCCATTACAGGAGCAAATAATTCTATTTCAAATGGTGTTTCTTTTCCTTGTAAAAGCATTGTCATTCTCTCTAATCCTAAACCTGTATCAACATTTTGTTGTTTCAATTTAGAGTACCCATTTTTATCTTTATAAAATTCCATGAAAACATTGTTCCAAATTTCTACATACTTTCCACAACCACAAGAAGGATTACATCCTTCAGAGCACTTTGGTTTTCCTGTATCATAAAACATTTCTGTATCTGGTCCACAAGGTCCTTCTTCTCCTGCTATCCACCAATTATCATCTTTTCCAAAGAAATAAATTCTCTCATCTGGAATACCTGCTTTTTTCCATGCTTCATATGCAACTTCATCTTTTCCACAATCTTCATCACCTGCAAAACATGTAACAGATAGTTTTTCAGCTGGAATTTCTAGTTCTTTTGTTAAGAACTCATAACTCATTGCTATTGATTCTTCTTTAAAATAGTCTCCAAGTGACCAGTTTCCAAGCATTTCAAAATATGTTAAATGTCTATTATCTCCTACTTCATCAATATCGTTTGTTCTAACACATTTTTGAAAATCTGTTAATCTTGTTCCTGATGGGTGTTTTTGCCCTAAAAGATATGGAACTAATGGTTGCATACCTGCTGTTGTAAATAAAACTGATGGATCATTTTCAGGAATTACTGGTGCAGAAGGAATTACACTATGTCCATGATTTTTAAAAAAGTTTAAATATTTATTTCGTATTTCAATTGCTTTCATAAGATTCTCCCTTTATTTATAAAATAACTTTTAAGATTATATTACAAAATCTCATTATTTTCAAGTAAAATTTAGAGTTTGCCTTTATCTTTTATGAAACCTTTCTACTGTTTCCTACTAAATAAAAAAATGCTAGACTTTACTCTAGCATTTTATCAAATTAAATTTCTTTTCCAAATAAATTTTTATATTCTGACAATACTTTATTTTGTAATTCACCAACATATTCTTTGGTTCTACCTTCAAAATCTACTATGCTGTAAAATTCTTCTAGTCCTGCTTCTTGATTTCCATATATTGGTTTTCCTAATACTATTTTTTTATATTCTTCAGCTTTCTCGTTGTTTTTCTCAACTCCATCTCCCCAATAATATAATTTTCCTAAATAATATTTAGAAAATGTATTATCTGCATTTGCTGACTTTTCAAAATATTCTTTTGCTTTTAAATGGTCTGTTTGAACTCCATTACCATTATAATAAATTTTTCCTAAAAAATAATTAGAACCTGAAGAACCTCTTTCAGCAGCTACTTCAAAATATCCTTTAGCTTTTCCATAATCTAATCCAACGCCTACTCCAAAAAAATATCTTTGTCCTAATTCATAAATTGCACCAATATCTCCACCTTTTGCTAAACTTTCTAATTCTTTAATATTTTTTGTACTCATACCTTTTCCCCCTCAAAATAACCTAATGATTATTTTTCAATTCTAATTATTAATAATATTTTAACATTTTATTCCAAAATTTACTATAAATTTTATATTACAATAATAATACAAATCAAATACATTTTAATCAATTAAAAGCCCAATCTACTAAGTGATTAGGCTTTTCTATTATATACATATTACTCTTGACAAATACAATTTATTTTTCCTAAAAAAACTTTACTTTGTCAACTCTAAATTTCTAAATGATTTCCTAAAAAACCTGCTGCAGATTGAGCTACTTTATCTTCCACATCTCCCATTTTCTTTGATGGTTCTTTTGCTAAAAGTATAACACTTCCTATAACATCTCCATCTGAAATTATTGGATATATTACTTGTGCATTATATATTCTTTCTCTTCCTTCATTTTGAGTTATTGGTATTGCAATTTCATTGTTTTCTTTACTTTTGAATACTTCTTTATTTTCAATTACTTCTTCTAATTCTTTACTTAATCCTTTTTCTAAAAAGTCCTTTTTTTGACCACCAGAAACAGCAATTACAGTATCTTTATCTGTAATACATGCGATATGACCTGTTGTTTTTGAAATTGTATCTGCATATGTGCTAGCAAATTCTGTTAGTTCGCCAATTGGAGAATATTTTTTTAAAATTATTTCTCCTTCTTTATCTGTAAAAATTTCTAATGGGTCTCCTTCTTTTATGTGATGGACTTTTCTAATTTCTTTTGGGATAACAAGTCTACCTAAATCATCAATTCTTCTTACAACGCCTGTTGCTTTCATAAAATCCTCCTTATATTTGTATTTATAATTTTATTATGACAAATTAGGAAAATTTTATACATAATTTTATTTTTTATTTATTTAATAT
>CAORJJ010000040.1 GCA_948517135.1 uncultured Clostridia bacterium
CCAGTTTTTGAAAGTTGCTCAATTATTTTTTCTTTAGAAATTGGTTTATTTAAAGCTAACTCAGGAACTATTGTAGAAGTTATAGAATATTCTAAACCACTATAAAATCCCTCATTAGACCATATTTTAAAGGAAATTGGAGTATTTTTCTTTAAAATAATTTCTCCATTTAGTTTTACTTTTCTAAAGTTTTTATCTTCTTTGAAAGTAGGAGAGATTAATTTATTCAATTTTGCAGTTTCAATTCTATAAACCTTTGAACCAACAGAAATTTTACCTTTCATACGACCAATTTTTGCAGTAATACCTTTTTCTAAAGTTTCAAAGTTTTTATTATCAATCATAAGTTCAGAAATTGTATAACTTTCATTATTTATAGAAATTTTATCTCCAATAGATAATGTGTTTTCCAATTTAATTTTTAGGTGTCCTTTATTTTCATTTATATGTGAAATTGTTCCAATATAAAATCCCATATTATTTGGTTTTTCTTTGAAAACTAAGTCTTTATTAGGAGAAGGTTTAAAATGTCCAGTAGAAAATCCACCTCTATTAAAAACTTGGGTAAGTTCTTCTTTATCAGTAAGACCTGTATCAAAATTTTTTTCATTTAATTTATTTTGAATCATATTTTTTAAAGTGATATTGTCTAAATGAATATTTTGTAATACTAAATCAATATATTTTCTGTATATTTTTGTAACAACACCAACATAGTAAGGTGTTTTCATACGACCTTCTATTTTAAAAGAATCGATGCCTAGTTTTATAAGTTCAGGCAAAAATTCTAAAGCACAATTGTCACGAGGGCTCATTAAATAACCTTTATCAAGTATTTTTTCATTTTCTATTAATTCATAAGGTAATCTACACGGTTGAGCACATAAGCCACGATTTCCAGAACGACCACCAATTGTACTAGATAATAAACATTGACCAGAATATGAAATACAAAGCGCTCCATGAATAAAAACTTCAAGCTCAGTAGAAGTGTTTTCTCGTATATGTTTTATTTCATTTAATGATAATTCTCTTGATAAAACAACTCGAGAAAAACCAAAATTTTCTAATTGTTTAACACCATCCAAATTATGAACAGTCATTTGAGTACTAGCATGTAATGGAATTTCAGGATAGTTTTCTAAAAGGTATGTTGCTAGTCCTAAATCTTGAACGATTATTGCATCTACGCCTAAGTTATAAGCATTAACTGCAAGATTAACTGCATTTTCAAATTCATCATTTTTTATTAGTGTGTTTAGGGTTAAATGTACTGAAACATTTCTTAACTTTGCATATTTAATTGCTTCTAATAATTCTTCATTTCCAAAATTAGTTGCTCTTGCACGTGCATTAAAAGAAGATGCTCCAAGATAAACACTATTAGCACCATTTTGTACAGCTGATTTTAGGCATTCAAAATCTCCTACTGGAGATAAAAGTTCTGGTTTGTTCATAAATAAATATTCCTCTCAATTTTACATAATATGAATTATAACATATTAGAAAGTAAAGTTCAAACAAATTATTGTTTGAGTGAGTATTGTTTTTTAGATTATTAATATCAAATGTATTATTCATATACAGTTCCTTGTTCAAGCAATTCTCATAGAAGTTCTAAATGAATTTTGTGGCCCCCTTTCAAGAACAAGCTTGAACTATTTCCACAAAATTTTATTAAGAACTTCTACTTTAAAATATGGCGGATTACCGAGAACTTTGAATGAAGAAAATATATTATTAAAATATAGAGCATATAATTAAAATTTACTTACGCAAATAATAATTTTAATCATTGATAATTATGTAAATTTGTGATAAAATATAGCGCGAAACTAAATAATTTTATAGAAGATGACTTCATTTTCTATAAAGAAATTAACTCAAGAAAGGAAATGAATATGAACAAAAATACTGGCAATGGTTCTAATGGTAATCGGAAACTTTTAATTTATCTTATTCTTTTTACCTTATTATTAACACTTATAAGGCTAGGAGGAAAAACGATTAAAGAAGATGAGATGCGGATTAGCTATGATGAACTAATCACTGAGGTTAAAGACCAACAAGTTGAGAGTATTACTGCATATGAATCTACGTTAAACATTGATATTGTTATGAAAAACGAAGAGGAAAAAATATCAGCAATACCAGGACTAACAGAACTTGCAGAATTTCTTAGAATAGAACAGGAAAATGGAAATCAAATTAAGTTTGAGGTTAAAGCTTCATCAAAGGCTTCAAGTTTGGTTGTGCAACTATTGACATTATCGATATACATCGGATTTCTTACTTACATGATAAGAAAGATGAATGGTGGTAGTGATTATACAATAAAACCTGTAACTTCTAAAGTAAGGTTCTCAGATGTGGCTGGGATTGATGAAGAAAAAGAACAGCTTGAAGAAGTTGTAACTTTCTTAAAAAATCCTGAAAAGTATACCAAAATAGGTGCAAAAATTCCTAAAGGTATTCTTTTAAATGGTGATCCTGGTACTGGAAAAACCTTGCTTGCAAAAGCGATTGCTGGAGAAGCTGGAGTACCATTTTTTCAAGCAAATGGTTCAAGCTTTGAAGAAAAGTTTGTTGGTGTAGGAGCTTCAAGAATTAGGAAGTTGTTCACAGAAGCAAAGAAAGTTGCACCCTGCATTGTGTTTATTGATGAAATTGATTCAGTAGCACAAAACAGATACAGTGGACATTCATATAGTGAACAAACTTTGAATCAGTTATTGGCTGAGATGGATGGCTTTAGCACAAATCAGAAGGTTATAGTAATTGCCGCTACAAACCATATGGATGTTTTGGATCCTGCAATAATTCGTCCAGGACGTTTTGATAGGCATGTGTTTATTCCAATGCCTGATGTTGTTGCACGAGAAAAAATTCTAAGGATTCATGCAAGAGACAAGAAGATATCTGATAATGTATTATTGACAGATATTGCCAAAAGAACAGTAGGTTTTTCTGGTGCTGACCTTGAGAATCTCTTAAATGAAGCAGCGATTTATTCTGTTAATAATCATAAACAGTATATTTCGTCAGAAGATATTGATGAGGCAATTGCGAGGGTATTGGTTGGGCTTAAGAAAAAGAATTCTGCTATTACACCTGAAGAAAAATGGCTTACTGCAGTACATGAGGCAGGACATGCTGTTGTATCAGAAGTTGTAAGACCAAATGTAATAAATTTTGGGATTTCAATTGTTCCAAGAGGACATGCAGGTGGATATAATGTTTTTGATGAATCTGGACATAAGTATGCCAAAAAGTCAGATTTACTTGTTCAAATGCAAGTTTTATATGGTGGAAGAGTTGCTGAAGAAATTATACTTGGTGATATTTCTAGTGGTGCTTCAAATGATCTTGAGAAAGCAAGTCAGATTGCTCATAGAATGGTTACCAGATTTTCTATGAATGGAAGTTTGCTAACTAAGATTGGATCAGAATCTGAATATAATCAAAGGATTGATATTAGAAGCATTGAGGAAGCAGAAAAAATTTGCAAAGAAAACTACGAAATTGCAAGAAGAACAGTTGATGCTCATAAAAAACAGGTTATAAGCTTAGCTAGGTTGCTTTATGAAAAAGAGTATCTTTCTCAGGAGGAAATAAACGCATTCATTTTGGAAAATTTCTAAAGTTAATCTCTTAAATAAAGGCAATATGTTCCCTGAATTGGGGCATATTGCTTTTTTATATAAAATATCGAAAAAAGTCGAGCAAAAACTTAAAAAAAGCTTGCAATCATTGGAAAAAAATAGTATAATAATAATGTCTTAATAAATGTGCTAGAAGAGTGGGAACTAATCCCACTCTTTACTAATGTTTTGGAGGTGAAATTTTGGCATCTGGTAATATTGAAAATAAAGTAGAAATACTTTTAGAGCCTATTATAAAAAATTTAGGTTATGATTTATATGATGTTAAGTATGAAAAAGAAGGAAAAGATTATTATTTAAGAATAATAATTGATAAACCTGAAGGAATTGATATTAATGATTGTGAAAATGTAAATAATAATATCAATGATATTTTAGATGAGGCAGATTATATAAAAGAACAATACTTTTTAGAAGTATCATCACCAGGAATTGAAAGAATTTTACGTAAAAGCAAACATTATAATGCTCAAATAGGAAAAGAAATATCAGTAAAGCTTTTTAAACCAATAGAAAAAAAGAAAGAATTTATAGGTATTTTAGAGAACTTTAATGAAACAGATGGAATAACATTAAAAGTTGATAACACAACAATAAAAATAGATTTAAAAGATATAGCTGTTGCAAAAACTATATTTAATTGGTAGGAGGAATAAGAAAAAATGAAAAACGTTGATGTTAAAGAATTTATTACAGCTTTAGATGAAGTAGAAAAAGAGAAAGGAATCAGTAAAGATTATCTTGTAGAAGCTATTGAAGAAGCTTTAGTAAAAGCTTACAAACAAAATTATGATGCAGAAGAAAATGCTGATAATGTAAAAGTTACAATAGATAAAATTACAGGTGAAATTCATGTATATTCTGCAAGAGAAGTAGTTCCAGAATTTCCAGTTCCAGAATTAGAAATCAGTTTAGAAGAAGCACAAAAAATTGATAAAAACTACAATGTTGGTGATATAGTAAATATCGAAGTTAAACCTAAAGACTTTGGAAGAATAGCAGCTCAAAAAGCAAAACAAGTTGTTGTGCAAAAAATAAGAGAAGCAGAAAAAGAAATGGTATATACAGAATTTAACGATAAAAAAGGTGAAATTGTTACAGGTTTAATTCAAAAAGCTGATGGAAAATTAGTTGTTTTAGATTTAGGAAAATTAGAAGGTGTTATGCCACTTAAAGAACAAATTCCAACAGAAGTTTATAGAGTAAATGATAAAATAAGAGGATATGTACTTCAAGTAGAAAAAGGTTTAAAAGGAACACCTCAAGTTATAGTATCAAGAAGTCATCCAGATTTTGTTAGAAAATTATTCGAATTTGAAATACCTGAAATATATGAAGGATTAATAGAAATTAAATCAGTATCTAGAGATCCAGGCTCAAGAAGTAAAGTGGCTGTATATTCTAGAGACGAAAATATAGATCCAGTTGGTTCTTGTGTTGGTCAAAAAGGTGTAAGAATTCAAAATATTATAAACGAATTAAATGGTGAAAAAATAGATGTTATTGAATGGAATGAAGATCCAGCAATTTATATTGCTGCTGCATTACTTCCAGCTCAAGTTATGGCTGTTGATGTTAGAGAAGAAGAAAAATTTGCACAAGTAATTGTTCCAGATGATCAATTATCTTTAGCAATAGGTAAAGCAGGACAAAATGCAAGACTTGCAGCAAGATTAACAGATTGGAAAATAGATATAAAATCAGAATCACAAATTAGAGAAATCTTATTAGCTGAGCAAAGAGATGAAGAAACAGAAGAAGTTGAATCTTCTGAAGATGTTATAGAAAATAATGATGAAGAATAATTAGGAAGTGATTAATTTGGTAAATAAAAAGAAACCTGAAAGAACATGTATGGGATGCAATGAGCAGAAGGAAAAAAATAGTTTACTAAGAATTGTAAAATCAAAAGATGGAATAATTGAGGTAGACTTAACTCGGTAAAAAAAATGGAAGAGGAGCATATATTTGTAGAAACGAAGAATGCTTAAATAAAGTAATAAAAACCAAGAGACTAGAAAGAGTTTTAGATAAGGAAATAAGCTCTGAAATTTATGAAAATATAAGAGGTGTAATTATTGGTAAATAAAGTGTATGGTTTACTAGGAATTAGTGCTAAGGCAGGAAAGATAATAGCTGGAATGGATATTATTTTAGAAAACTTAGCTAAGAAAAAGGTAAAACTTGTTATTGTAGCAGAAGATGCTTCAGAAAAAACAATCAAAAATATAAGATATTATTGTGAAAAAGAAAATGTTGAATTAATAATTTTTGGAAATATTTCAGAAAATAGTAAATCAATAGGAAAACATAATAAAGCAATTATAGGAATACTTGATAAAAATTTAGCGAATAGCTTACAAAAAGTAATTCATGGAGGTGAAGAATTTGGAAAAAATTAAAATTCATGAACTGGCTAAAAAATTAAATGTTGAAACAAAAGTTGTTTTAGAAACAGCTAAAAAGTTAGAAATTGAGGCAAAAAGCCATTTAAGTTCAATTACAGAAGAAGAGTCAAAAAAAATAGAAAAAATGATTAAAGGAGTTTCAAAAACAAAATCTATGGAAAAAAAGAAAGAAAATAATGAAGGACCAGTAATAATTAGAAGAGCAGTTATTATTAACGATGAAGAGGAAAAAAAGGAAGAAGAAAGAAAAAGAAAAGAGCAAGCTAGAAAGAAAGATGTAGGATTTGTAGAAAACAAAAGAAATAAAGACTACAATATTGTTTATAGAGATAAGCCTACAAAACCACTTACAGTAAGTGAATTGCTTGGAATTAATAAAAAGAAAGAACCAGAGGAAAAGAAAGAAGAAGTAGTATTAAAAGAAGAAGTTACAACTACTGCTACTGTTGAAGTAAAAGAAGAAAAGGTTGTTGAAGAAAAGAAACAAGAGCAACCTGTTATTAATAATACTCCAAAAAAACCAGTAGTAGAAAATACTAAACCAAGATTTGAAAATAATAATAGAAGAGAAACTCAAAATCATTATAATAACAATAATAGAAATAATGGCAATAATAACTTTAAAGATAGAAATTCTTATAATAATAACAAGAAACCTTTTGGAAATAATCAAAGAGATAATAATTATAATAAAAAAGAAAATTTTGGAAATAATAGAAATGGTCAAAAAAGATTTGACGATAAAGGTGGAATTGAAAAGAAAATTAAAAATATAATGGATGTTGAAATTCCAATTGAGAAAGATAATGTTATTAGAGACTTTGGAAACAAAGCCAAAGATAAAGCAAAACTAAATAGACAAGATGAAAAAACATCAAATAATAAAAAAGGAAATCGTAAAGGAAATTCAAATGACTTTGATTCTGATAAATTAAATGATTTAAAAAGACAAAATAAACTTTCTAACATGTTTGATGGTGGAGAGATGTTAGACTATTATGATTTAAGCACTGAAAGAGGAAGAAGAGCTAAAAAGAAAAATAACAAACAAGAAAATAGAACAAAACAAAAAATATTTAAGTTAACAGAAATTACTATTCCTGAACATATTACAGTTAAAGATTTAGCTTCTGAAATGAAGATAACAAGTAGTGATGTAATTAAAAAATTATTAAGTTTAGGAATAATGGCAACAATAAATAATGAAGTAGATTTTGATACAGCATATTTAATTGCACAAGAATATGGAATAAATGCAACACTTAAAAATGTTGTTACAGATGAAGATATCTTAATAGATGAAACTGAAGATAGAGAAGAAGATTTAAAACCACGTCCACCAGTTATTGTTGTTATGGGACACGTTGATCATGGTAAAACTTCTTTACTTGATGCAATTAGAAGTACAAACGTAATTGAAGGTGAGTCTGGTGGTATTACACAACATATTGGTGCTTACCAAGTAAAAATTAATGATAGAGATATAACTTTTTTAGATACACCAGGACATGAAGCTTTTACATCAATGCGTGCTAGAGGTGCAATGATTACAGATATAGCAATACTAGTTGTTGCTGCAAATGATGGTGTTATGCCTCAAACAGTTGAAGCTATTAATCATGCTAAAGCTGCTGAAATTCCAATTATAGTAGCTGTAAATAAAATGGATTTACCAGACGCAAACTTTGAAAAAGTTCAACAAGAATTAATGAAATATGAATTAGTTCCAGAAGCTTGGGGTGGAGATACAATTTATGTACCAATTTCAGCTAAAAAAGGTGAAGGTATAGATAATTTATTAGAAATGGTATTATTAGAAGCAGATGTACTTGAACTTAAAGCAAATCCTACAAAACAAGCTAAAGGTACAGTAATTGAAGCAAGACTTGATAAAACAAAAGGTCCAGTTGCTACAATGCTTGTACAAAGAGGTAAATTAGATGTTGGAGATACAATTATAGTTGGTTCTTCAATTGGTAGAATAAGAACAATGGTTAGTGATAAAGGTAAGAAAGTTAAATCAGCAGGACCATCAACACCAGTTTCAATTACTGGATTAACAACTGTTCCAGAATCAGGAGATACATTCTATGAAGTTAAAGATGAAAGAACAGCAAAACATTTAATTGAAAAAAGAAAATATGAAAAACATCAAAAAGAAATTAACAGAAATACAGTTGTTACTCTTGATGATTTATTCAATAAAATTGAAAGTGAACATTTAAAACAATTAAACTTAATAGTAAAAGCAGACGTACAAGGTTCTGTTGAAGCTTTAAAACAATCACTTGAAAAAGTATCAAATGATGAAGTTAGAGTAAAAGTTATACACTCAAATGTTGGTGGAGTAACAGAATCTGATGTAACACTTGCAAAAGTTTCAGGAGCAATTATTATAGCATTTAATGTAAGACCTGAAGTTATTGCAAAAACAATTGCAGATAAAGAGGGAGTAGAAATTAAACAATATTCAGTAATTTATGATGCAATAAATGATGTTGAATCTGCTATGAAAGGTATGCTTGATCCAGTATTTAAAGAAGTTGTTATTGGAACAGCAGAAATCAGACAAACATTTAAAATTTCTAATGTTGGAACAATTGCAGGAAGTTATGTTCTTACAGGAAAACTTTCAAGAAATGCTGGAATAAGAGTAATTAGAGACAATATAGTTTTACATGATGGCAAATTAGTTTCATTAAAGAGATTTAAAGATGATGTTAAAGAAGTTGATAAAGGATATGAATGTGGTCTTCAAATAGAAGGATTTAACGATCTAAAAGAAGGAGATCAACTTGAAGTATATGTTATGGAACAAGTTAAATAAACTGTAAAACATTTTATTGGCTTCAATATAAAAAACTTGTTACAGTTCTAGCTGTTAATAGAAGAAAGGAAAAATTTTATGCCTAGTAATACTAATAGAATGAATAAAATTGATGAAGAATTAAAAAAAGAAATTAGTAGTATAATTTCTTTAGAATTAAAAAATCCTCATCTAACAGGTTTAATAAGTGTTTCTAAAGTAAAAACTACACCTGATTTGAGATTTGCAAAAGTCTTTGTTACTATGATAAATGAAAAAAGCAAAAAAGAAAATTTATCAATATTAAAACAATCAAGTGGTTACATTAGAAGTGCAATAGCTAAGAAGATAAATTTAAGATATACACCAGAACTTATATTTGAATTTGATGAATCTATTGAATATGGTTCAAGAATTGATGAAATATTAAAAGATATTACAAAAGATATTAAACATTAAAATTTGTTTTTCATCTTATAAAAGAAAAACAAAGTAAAGGAGAATAATATATGACTTTAGATGAAGTTTTAGTTGAAATAAAAGAAGCGGAAAACATTGTTATTATGGCTCATGAAGCTCCTGATGGAGATGCAATTGGAAGCAGTTTTGCAATGTGTTTGGCTCTTAGAAATATGAATAAAAATGCCTATATATTAATGAAAGATATTCCAGAAAATTTTTCCTATTTACCAGGAAAAGAGTTTGTTATTACTGAATCTGAAATAGAAACATTTGATATGGCAATTGCGTTAGACTGTCCAAATTTGAAAAGAATTCCAGCAGAATTTATACCATATTTCGAAAATGCAAAAGTAAAAGTTGAATTTGATCATCATAATAGAAATGATATGTTTGGAGATTATAATGTTGTAAATCATGTATCACCTGCTACGGCTCAAATTTTAGTTTCAAGTTTTGAATATTTAGGAATAGAAATTACAAAAGATATTGGAACTTGCTTATTAACAGGAGTTATTACAGATACAAATGGATTTAGAAATTCAAATGTTACAGTAGAATCTTTTGAGTTTGCATCATGGGCTTTAAGTAAAGGAATAAATCTATCTAAAGTTTATAAAGAAGCAATGCTTACAATGACAAAAGAAAAATTTGAAGCTCAAAAATTAGCTATGAATAGATTAGAATTTTTTGCTGAAGGAAAAATTGCTTTTACATATATGACAACAGAAGATAGTTTAAAACTAAATCTTAAAGCTGGAGATAAAGATGGAATAGTTGAAATTGGAAAATCTATTGAAGGAGTTGAAGTTTCAATATTTCTTTATGAAAAAGAAAAAGGTTATAAAGCCTCTCTTCGTTCTAATGAATATGTTAATGTTTCAGAAGTATGTTTGATGTTTGGTGGAGGTGGACATATTAAAGCAGCAGGTGCAAATATGAATATGCCACTAGAAGATGCTAAAAAAGCAATAATTGCAGAAGCAACAAAATATTTAAGATAATAGTAAGCCTATATGTTTGTTTTTAAGCATATGGGCTTTTGTAATGTTATTTTAATAAAAAAGAAAAAGTACTGTTATTGAAGTATAAATAAATGTAACTTAAAATTAATATAAGTAATAGTGTTTAAAAAGGATTTAATAAAATGTACAAAAATAAGATTTTAAATATTTTGATAGTATTTTTAATAATGATTGGAGTTGTAAATTATTCATTTGCAACAGAACTTGAGATTACAAATACAGTAACTACAGATTCTAAGTTCCATAAAATAAATGCTTTAGATATTCCTGAAAAGGATATTAATTTTAAAGTTTTGAATCTAACAAGAGGGTGTGAATGTTATTTATTACTTCCAAATGAATTATTAAATTATAATCTTGAAAAATTTATAAATAATAATATAGAAAACGAATATGAAGTTCAAAGAAAAAAAGCACAAGATTTAAAAAAATTCTATGATGAAAAAGATTATATAGGATATATAGAGTATCTAGCAAAGGAAGGTTTTGAAATAGAAGAAAATTCTATTGAAATAAGACATTATTGTTTTTCTATAAATGAATCTACTGAAATTGTTGGATATACAGATTATAATAACTCAACATATGTAAAAATTAAAATTAATATGAAAAATAATAGTTTTAAATTAAAAATGAAAGATTATTTAATTGACTATGATGTTTCTTCAATAGTATTTTTAATTGATGAATATGGTGAAGAAACTTATGTTAAAACTTCTGATTATCCAATTACTAAAAGTATTGAAAAATATAGTGTAGATGAATATAATATTGATTTTACATTATATTCAAAAGAAGATTATGTTGCAATAAATAGAGCAATTGATATAGGATATGCACTAATTTATATAATTGTTGCAATAACAATTATATGTATAATAGTTTATGAAATAAGAAAACGCAAGAGACATAAAGCAGAAATTGCAGAAAGACTTTTCTGGAAACCTAAAACTCCTAAAATGGAAAAGGAAATTGAAAAGTTGCATGAATATAATGAACATAAGGAAAAAAGAAATCAAAGAAAATCAAAAGATAAAAAGAAAAAGTAGTAGAAAAATGTTATCTGTTTAGTGGCAGATAACATTTTTTTTACTATTAATAATTTCTTAATAATTTCTCTATTTTTTCTTAATAAACGTTTGTTATAATGAAAGTACTTTAAAAAGGAAAAATAAACTGATATAATAATAAAGATAAAAGACAAAATAGAAGAGGGGATTAAAAAATGTACAATATTTTAGTTTGTGATGATGATAAAGAAATTGTAAAAGCAATTGAGATATATCTTACAAAAGAGGGATATAATGTTTTAAAATCATATAATGGAAATGAAGCTTTAAAGATTTTAGAAAATAATGAAATTCATCTAGTAATACTAGATATTATGATGCCTGGAAAAGATGGAATAGAAACTTTAGAAGAGATAAGAAAAGATAGTTCTATTCCAGTAATTATGCTTTCAGCAAAATCTGAAGATGAAGATAAAATAAAAGGGTTAAATTTAGGGGCAGATGATTATGTAACAAAGCCGTTTAATCCGTTAGAATTGATAGCAAGAGTAAATTCAGGAATAAGAAGATTTACAAAGCTAGGATCAATTGAAAATGAAGATAGTAAAAGAATATATAGAACAGGAGACTTAATAATAGATGATGATTTAAAAAAAGTAACATCAGATGGAAATGAAGTAAAATTAACACCAACAGAATATAATATTTTGAAATTTCTTATAAAAAATAAAGGAATGGTGTATTCAATAGAACAGATTTATCAAAATGTTTGGAATGATGAAGCATGGGGAATTGAAAATGTAATTGCTGTTCATATAAGACATATTAGAGAAAAAATTGAAATAAATCCTAAAGAGCCAAAATACTTGAAAGTAATTTGGGGTGTAGGATATAAAATAGAAAAAATAAATTAGATAGTATATATTTTGTTAAAAGGAGGGGCTTTATGAGAAATAGTAAAGTTTTAAAAGCTATTTGCTATATTTTAATACCATTTTTGGTTTTAGCAATTTTATTACCAACTATATATGAATCAGCTAAAGATGATTTACTTAGAAATGAAGAAAATAGAAATATTAATTTTTTTGAAACAGATGAATTTTTATCAAGATATATGCTGAAATTATCAAATAATGCAAGAAACTTAATATTTGATAATGATTCTTACTCGGTAATTCATGAGGGTGAAACAAAAATATGTTATAAAAGTGATTATGATGAATATTATAAAATAAAAGATTTTTATTACTTAATTATTTATAAAAATATTGCATTAACTAATGTTGAATTAACAACTTCTACAAATACTATAAGTGGAATTATGAAATTTATATCTGTTCAAGATTCTCAAAAAGCAAATATAGTTAATGGTACAGTTGATGGTGGATCAGATTTAATAAAAACAAAAGCAATACAATATTTTGATAATTTTATTTATAATTATTATAGTATAGAGGAAGTAACTGAAAATACAACTGAAACTCAACTAACTTCAGAACAATTAGAAGATGTAGAAGATTACGATGATGAAAAAAAATATATTAGAACATCTTCATCTGAAATTGCATCACCAGTAACTGGTAGAAAATATTATAGTACTACAATTAATGACTTTCAAATATATACTTCATACAAAGAAGAGATTTGGGTAAAAGATAATGATGTATTTTTCGAAAAATTAGTAAAACAAATACAACCTTATGAACAACAATTACTTTCTGCACTGCCAGTAGCATCTACTGCATTGGTTATAATCTTGATATATTTAACAATTAGTATTGGGCATACTAAAAATAAAGATGAAATAGATTTGAATGATTTAGATAGAATTCCAATTGAAGTAATTTTACTTATAGCTTTTTTTGGTATAATGTTAATTTGTGTTTCTGTTAATGAAGGATTATATTATGTAACAGAAGAATATTATAACTTTGCTATAAATATGGTACTTACAGGATATTTTATAGGATATATATTATGTGCTATAACATCTGTTACAATAATAAAAAGAATAAAAGCAAAAGTGCTTATAAAAAGCAGTCTTACAGGTAGAATTTGTAGATGGTGTATTAATTTTATAAGTAATATTTTTTCAAAAATGTCGAAAGCATATAAAGAAATTACTAGCTCAATGAATAGAACAGGAAAACTTCTATTATAT
Organism: uncultured Clostridia bacterium; assembly: GCA_948517135.1. Taxonomy (GTDB): domain Bacteria; phylum Bacillota; class Clostridia; order TANB77; family CAG-508; genus Scatovivens. The sequence goes on from CAORJJ010000040.1 coordinate 13,532, forward strand.
ATTTTAGGGCTTTTGATAGTATCACTTTTGATGATTATGGCATTTAGTGGATTTGGACTATTTATAGATATATGTTTATTCATATATTTATTATACAAATTTATTGAAAAATTAAATTGTTATTATGATATTGAAGAACATTTAAAAAAGATGTATGAAGGAGACAATACTACTAAACTAAATCCATCAAATTTCACTCCAGAATTTCAAAATATAATAAAATATATAAATGATATTTCAAGTGGATTTGAAAATGCAATTGAAGAAGGTATTAAATCAGAAAGAATGAAAACAGAACTTATAACTAATGTTTCACATGATATAAAAACACCTTTAACTTCAATTATAAATTATGTTGATTTAATAAAAAAAGAAGAACCACAAGACGAAAAAGTAAGAGAATATATTGATATATTAGATAATAAATCTCAAAGATTAAAGAAATTAACAGAAGATTTAGTTGAAGCTTCAAAAGCATCATCAGGAAATGTAAAATTAAATTTTGAAAAAATTAATACAGTTGAACTTATAAAACAGTCTCTTGGAGAATTTGAAGATAAATTCTCTAGTAGGAAATTAGAAGTTATAATGTCAACATCAGATGATGAGATATTTATAAATGCTGATAGTAGATATATGTACAGAGTAATTGAAAATTTATTTAGCAATATATCTAAATATGCACTAGATAACTCAAGAGTGTATGTTGATATTGCAAAGATTAATTCAAAGGCTAGAATTATAATAAAAAATATATCAAAAGAGAGATTAAATATATTAGCAGATGAATTAATGCAAAGATTTGTAAGAGGAGATAAATCAAGAACAACAGAAGGTAGTGGGCTTGGAATATCAATTTCAAAAAGTTTAACAGAAATTCAAAAAGGAAAATTTGATTTGCAAGTTGATGGAGATTTATTTAAAGTTGAATTAGAATTTGATATTGAATATTAATAAAGTAAAAGTGCTTAATTAAAGTTAGGCACTTTTATTTTATTGCAAATAGTTTACATAATTAACAAAATATGCTATAATATTAATGTTTATGTCAAAAATAGACTAATTATAATGGAGGTTAATATGAAGGTTGTTTCTTTATTTGAACATAATGAAAAAGCTTATAAAAAATTGAATAAAACATTAGAAAATAAGAAATGTGCTACTATTAACCATGCAACAGGAACAGGAAAATCATTTATAGCATTAAAATATTTATATGAAAATAGAAATAAAAAATTTTTGTATTTAGCACCAACATATGAGATATTAGATCAACTTATGAATGATTGTAATAAAATTGGAATAACTCCTGAAGATATAAATGTTGATACAATGATTTATAAAAATTTACTAAAAATGAATATGGATGAAATCTATGAAAAATATGATGGAATAATTTTAGATGAATATCATAGAGCTGGTGCTAAAGAAACTTATAAACAAATTAAAAAATTGAAATTTTTATTAGATAATAGTAAAGATGATAAAAAGATTATTGGATTAACAGCAACTCCAATAAGATATTTAGATAGAGCAAGAAATATGACCAAAGAATTATTTGATGGTATAGTTGCTTCAGTTTTAAGTTTATCAGAAGCTATGCTTGAAAGAATATTACCAGTACCTATGTATATAAATTCAAAAATCGCTTGTAGAGAAGAATATCAAAAAGTTTTAAGAAAAGTTAATAGATTAGCAGATTCACCAGAAAAGAATAAATTTTTAAAAAGAATGGAAAAAACAGCCAATAAAATAAATAATGGTGAAAAAGATAATAAAGATTTATTTAAAAAGTATATAAAAGAGAAAAACGGTAAATACATAATTTTTTGTGATAATATACGAAAATTAGATGATAATTATGAAAAGGTCGATTATTGGTTTTCAGATATTGGTGAAGTTCAAAAATATAAAGTTCATTCAGGACAAAAAAGAGAAAAAAATAAAGAAGAACTTGCGAAATTTAATAGTGATAAAAAGGGGTTATCAGTTTTATTATGTGTAGACATATTAAATGAAGGAGTTCATGTTGATGATATAGATGGAGTTATATTATTAAGAAAAACTATGTCGCCTATAATATATTTTCAACAAATAGGTAGAGCATTATCTTTTTCAGGAAGAAATAAACAAATTAAGATTTTTGATTTAGTTAATAACTTCAAAAATCACGATGCGATATATGAAATATATAGAGAACTAGAAGAAGAATTAAAAAGAAAAATAAAAGAAAATCCAGAAAAGAAAGATAAGTACCAAAAAATATTAGATAGATTTGTTATACTAGATGAGACAAAGGAAATAGTAAATGAGTTAAATGATATTAGCAAAATAATAACACCAGAAAAAATTGTTGAATCAAAAATTAATTATTCAATAGGTGTATTAAAAAAATATATTAATGATAATAAAAGTAAAGGTAAAAAAATAGGACTATATAATGATGAAAATGTGAAGAAAGCATATTATAAAATATCAAAATACTATAAACATGTAACTAATACGCAATTAAAAGAATTATTAGAACTTGATATATTACTTCCAGAGCCACTTATGATGACATGGCAAGAAAGAGAAAAATTATTATCTGGTTATCAAAGCATACAGGAAAGAGAGAAGAATGAATCTAGTATAATAATAGAAGAATATATAAGATTTTTAGAAGAAAATTTAAGGAAACCAAATTTAGAGAACTTAAATGAAAAAGTTTTATTACAAAAATATTTAGGATGTTTACCTACATTAGATGATGAAGTAAAAGACAAAATAAAAACAATTATGCAAAAGAAGAAGATAACATTTGAGTCATATGAAAAATTATTGTTAAATGTAAAAATAAATTCTTCTGATGTAGATGAAATAATTTTACTTTCTGAAGAGTTTTCAAAAAAAGGAGAAATACTACCAGATTATCTACTTGAAGCATTAAATGAATTCTCATTAAATTATAATACTTCAAAAAATGAAGAGGTATATAAACTTATAAAGTATTCTGAAGCACTTGAAGAAGAAATAAGAATAAGAAAAGAAGAAGAAAGACAAGAAAGAATTAAGAATATTATAAGTAGACTAGAAAGTAGTCGAGAAACCATAGAAGAGGATATGCTTGACGATGATTTATTAGAACAAATAGAAAAACTTAACTTATTAGATAGAGCATATATTAGAAGATATTATTTTAATGTTAAGAAAGATTATTACAAAACATTAATACACAATGAAGAAAATATGGCTATATCAGAGTTTTGCAAAAGAATTGCAGGTATTCAAGATAAAGAGGTATTAAATACATGGAAAGAAAAGTTACAAATTGATAAAAATATGTATGCAAAGATTTTTGAAATAGCTGATTTTATAGAAAATAATAATGGAAATTTTCCTAGATCTGATGGAGAAGAAAAAGAAAGAAAATTAGCTAGAGATTTGGAGAAGTATATTGAAGAAGGAAAAGTACAAAGAAACTTTTTACAAATAGGTGTGGATTTTAATAGTTTGCTTCATAGTTCTACAAAGGCAGTAAAAAGTATTTCTACGGATAATGAAAATGAAATTGAAATAAAGCAAATTATTATTGAAAGAATGATATTTTTCGAACAAAATGGAAGAAAACCATTAAGAAATAGTGATAATGAATATGAAAAGAAAATAGCAGATAAATATGAAGAATTATGTATTCCATATTTAGGAAAAGTTAACGATTCTATTTTAAATAAAAGATTAAATAGAAATAAACATTTAAAAAAGACTTGTAATCAATATATACAAAACATAAAGAAAATAAAAGAAAGAGAAGAAGAAAAATAAAAGGAGATAAAATGAGAGTAAAAGATTATGAATATAATTATGCAGAAGAAGAATATCAAATAACAGAAGAAAGAAAAGAAGAAATATTAGAGAAATTAAAAGATTGTATTAGAAAAAATAGTATAGCACATTTTAAAATATTAAAAATAGGAAAAAATGATAATGAATACGATTTTATTTATGAGACATTATTAGAGCAAGGAATAAATATAAGAGGTATAAATGGTACAATTAGTGGAGAAATAGAAAATTTTACTCATATTCCTAAAATGGCACAATCATATAAACCACCAATATTAGATGATGATGTGCAACAAGAATTATTTTTGAAATTAAGAGAATTAAATGAAAAAATTAATGCTGGTGATACATCTTTAATAAGTCAAAGAGATAATATAAGAGATAATTTAATTTTATCTAATATGAGGTTTGCAAAATGGATTGCTAATAGTCCATATATTAATAGATTTAATATACCACTTGAAGATAAGGAACAAATGGCAATGATTGGACTGATAAATGCTGTTGATAATTTTGATCCTACATTAAATTTTAAGTTTTCTACTTATGCATATAAACCAATACAACACTCAATACTTAGAGAAAATATATTAAGATTTCAAGAAAGACATAAAGGTGATGAAAATATTAAACCATATTATAAAGCACAAAATAAAAGGGTAAAAAAAGAAAGACCAAGATATATTACTGCACAAAAAATGACAGATTTATTAAATTATATGTATAAGAAAGGTAGTGTTACAGAACAATTTCTTTTAGAGCTTAACAGAGAGCCTTCACAAGAAGAAATTGTAGAAATTTTAGGAATTAATCCTAAAGATATAGAAGATTATGAAATTCTTCAAAACTTTTTAATTCCAGAACTTATAACTCCACAAGGAAAAAATTTCCCAGTTTTAGCCGATAAAGAAGAAATAGAAGAAGAAAATGGAGGAACAGATTTAGTGCATTTAGGGCTTGATGGAGATACAGAAACACAAGCAATGATAGAAGAATGTAGAAGAACTATTTTTGAATCATTAAATTCATTAACTTCACGTGAAAATGAAGTAATTGGTTTACGATTTGGTTTATATTGTAAAACACCTCAAACTTTAGAAGAAGTAAGTCAAAGATTTGATGTTGGTAAAGAACGTATTCGTCAAATTGAAGCTAAGGCTCTTAGAAAATTAAGAAATCCTATAAGAAGTAAAAATTTAAAATCTTATTTAGATATTTTTAATGAAAAAGAAATATAAAAATGAATTAGAGGTAAAAATGGATTTTGATAAAATTTTAAATTTAGAAGATGAAAATAAAATAAAATTGTTAAAACAAATTATAGAAAATGATTTAAGTTATTGGAAAAAGATATTAATATTAATTTCTATAAAAGAAAAAAGT
>CAORJJ010000041.1:0-3025 GCA_948517135.1 uncultured Clostridia bacterium
GTATTTAATTTGATATTTATAACAAATGTAATGGCTACTTCCAATCAAAATATATCTATAGGAAATGATAATATAGAGAATGTTTTGGTAGAAAATACAACTGTAAAAAATGAAATAATAGAAAATACAATTTTAGAAGATACAGTAGCAGAAAGCAATACATTAAAAAATGAAGTAATTGACAATGTACAGAATGGAAATGAAAAAAATGCGATTAATACTACTAGTAATTTGAATAATGATATAAGTGAAGAGGTTACTGAAGAATTATTACAAGAAAAATCATCAACCAATATAAAAGAATTAAAACAAATAAATGGTATTTGGAGAGTGGTAATAGGTGGAAAGATAGATTATAATTACACAGGTCTAGCAACAAATGCAAATGGAACATATTATTTGCAAAATGGAGCTTTAAAATTTGACTACAAAGGAACAATATATGAAGGCAATACAGCATATATAATTGAAAGTAGTAAAGTATGGGTTACATGCATAAAAAATACAACAGAAGTAATGCAAATAAATAAAATTTGGAGAATGGTAAAAGACGGAGAAGTTGAATATAATTATACAGGTATAGGTTCAAACTCAAATGGAACATGGTACTTAGAAAATGGAATGGTAACATTTAAATATACAGGTATTGCAAAAACAAATGATGGAGATTATTTAGTAATAGGAAGCAAAGTTAAAACAGATACTACTGAATTGATGCAAATAAATAAAGAGTGGAAAATGGTAGTTAATGGAAAGATTAATTATAATTATACAGGTATAGGTTCAAATGCAAATGGAACGTACTATGTACAAAATGGAACAATAAAGTTTGATTATAAAGGAACAGTATATGAAGGAGATACAGCATACATAATAGAAAAAAGTAGAGTATGGGCGACATGTACAAAAGATACAACAGAGATAATACAAATTAATGGAATCTGGAGAATGGTGAAAGACGGAAAAGTAGATTACAATTATACAGGTATAGGATCAAATAAAAATGGAACATATTATGTGCAAAATGGTTCAATTGATTTTAAATATACAGGTATATATAAATCTCAAGATGGAAATTATATAGTAGAACAAAGTAAAGTAAGAACAGATTATACAAAAATAATGCAAATTGAAGGAATCTGGAGAATGGTAATCAAAGGAAAAATAGATTACGATTATACAGGTATAGGATCAAATGCAAATGGAAAATATTATGTGCAAAATGGAACAATAAAGTTTGATTATAAAGGAACAGTATATGAAGGAGATACAGCATACATAATAGAAAAAAGTAGAGTGTGGATAACATGTACCAAAAGTACAACAGGATTAATGCAAATTAATGGAACATGGAGAATGGTAATAAATGGAAAAGTAGATTACAATTATACAGGAGTTATCTATAATGAGAATGGTGGATGGCTATTACAAAATGGAACAATTAATTTTAGTTATAATGGTGAGTATACAAATATAGATGGTAGTGTTTATGGTATTGCAAAAGGAAAAGTAGATGAAGTTATAAAAAATATTAATTATCCAGGAACTATGTGGGTAGATTCTCCAATAAAAAATAACAAGTATAGAGCAGGAACTTTAAATGTTTCAGGTTGGGTATTATCAACAGAGAAAAGTGAAACTGTACAAGTGTTATTAGACGGAAAATGGGTTGGAGTTGCATCAAGAAAAGAAAGACCTGATGTATTTGAAGTATATAATAAAGGGGAATATGGTGGAAGAGAGTCAAATTTACTTCCAGGATTTACTTTAGATATAAATACATCAGGACTAAGTAAGGGAACTCATACATTAGAAATAATTAATCTTACAAGTAATGGTGTAACAATTCAATCAAGAAAGATTGAGTTTGCAATAACCGATCTTACAAAATCAAAAGGAATTGATGTTTCACATTATAATGGAAATATCAATTGGAATTTAGTAAAAAATAGCGGTGAAGTAGAATTTGCAATATTAAAAATAGGTGAATGGCATGAATCAAAAAAACAATTAGTTATAGATGATCATTTTGAATCATACTATAATGAATGCAAACGTTTAGGAATTGCTGTTGGTGGATATTTCTATTCATATGCTTTCAATGGTGCTGAAGCTTCTCGTGAGGCAGCAGAATGTTTGTCTGTAATAAGAGGTAAGCATTTTGAAATGCCAATCTTCTTAGATGTAGAAGATGATATTTTAAAAAATGCTGTAAAAAATGGAAAAACAAATAGAGATGAACTTACAAATGCAAGTATTACATTCTGTGATGCACTTAACAATGCAGGTTACAGAAGTGGAGTTTATGCTAGCAAGAACTTCTTTAGAGATTATTTAAATGCACCAGTTCTTGAAAGATACAACATTTGGCTTGCTCATTATACAACTTCAACAGATTACACAGGAAAATATGATTTATGGCAATGGACAAGTGATGGAATTGTTTCAGGAATAACTGGAAGAGTTGATTTGGATTGGTGTTTTACAAGATATTATTAATAAAATAGATAGAAAACAGAAATAACTAATATAGTTATTTCTGTTTTTTTTATTGAAAAGATAAAATTATATGGTTTGACAAGTTGAAGTTATCTTTGTATAATATTGGAAAATAATGTTGAAATGTAGGAGATATGTAAATGGAATATGAATGTCAATTTATAAAAAAATTAAAAAGAGAAAGAAAAATAAAAAAATTTTTTATAATTATAGTTAGTATTCTGGCAATCGTATATTATTTAATATGTGAGAATGTTGAAAGAATAAGTAAATTATTTTATAACACACATGGACAATTTGATAATAGTATTATGTGGACAGCAATAAGCGCAATAGGTGGAATAATAGCATTTATAGGAGTAATTATAACAATTGTTTATACTGAGAAATCTAGAAAATATCAAAATGAGTTTGAATTTAAAAGAGAAAAGTTAATAGAAACTCAAAATGAATTTGAAAAAGTTCTACGAAAAGAAGTTGATATATTAGATCCTATTAGAATAATTGAAGATGTAAACTTTCTTAG
>CAORJJ010000041.1:3035-8871 GCA_948517135.1 uncultured Clostridia bacterium
TATGAAGAAGTAAATAGAAAACTAATTACATATAATTCTGAAATTACTACAATTGATTCATATATATATTGGTTTTATGATGAAAATATGGGAAGTGGATTTCCAAACTTAGTTAAATTTATTAATGAAATTGATTGTTTTAGAAAATATGTAAAAAAAGAAATAGTTGCTATAATGAATTGTATTACTAATTTAATTAATATTAATATGAATAATAATATAATAGAAAATAATGCTACTAATAAAAATGAAGAAATAATTTCTAAAAAAATACAATTATTAGAAGATAATAAAAAATTGTATAATGAATTTAATGTTAATAGAACTAGAATTATTGATGAAATAATAAAGTATAGAGAATTAAATTTGCCTAAAATACAAGAATTAGGAAAGAAAGTTTTGAATGAAAGAGAACAAATTATAAAAAATAAATTAGCAATTAAATAATTCTTGAATAAAGAATATTAAGATTCTATAATAACTAAAGAGAAAAAATCAAAAGAAATAACCGCAAAAAAATTGTGGTTATTTTTTATTTTTAATAAAAAATGAAATAAAGTATATATCAGCAGAAAAAACGTTTGTTTGACAAAGCATAAAGTATATGTTATCATACATTTTATAATAGAGAAGAAAAGAGGTGTTAATTATTGAAATTAGATATTAATAAAATCTGTAAAGAAAATAAAAATATAGAAATTGGTAAGTTATCTAATGATGTAATAAACACTTTAGATTTAGACTGTGAATCAAAAGGAATATATTTATGGGGAGCAAGAGTTAATGAGCATTGTGAAAAGCATAAAAAAGAATATTCGAGTCCATTAGCATATTATGAAGCAATAGAAAATATTCCAGAAATTATAAAGAATCCAGACTATGTAGGAATAAGTAAAAACAATGGAAATATTCAATATATAAAAAAGCTTACAGATTATTCACTATTAGTTGTAAAAGTAATAAATAAAGAAGAAGGATTATTATTTAGAACTATTTATCCAATAACTGAAGGAAAGTTAAATAGCAATATAAAGAATGGAAATTATAAAAAAGTAAAATGAAAAGAGGTACTTCGTAGTACCTCTTTTATAATGATTATTTAGTGGGACGGCGTACCCCACATCTCTTATAAGCCCATTTCTGGAGCGATAGCTGCCTTGCTATCCTTAAATAATCTAGTTATAGTATATGTAACTATGTAGTAAATATACATAGCTATATATCAGTTATCTACTGACATACTATATCAAATTTTTTTTCTTGTCAATATATATTGACAAATTTATTATATCATGAAAAACGGAAAAAGTAAACAAATTATGCAAACAAAAGAAGATGGCTTGAAAAAGATAATTAGAAAGATATAATATAAATATAGAAAACACATATATTATTCTCAAAAAAAGAGAATCAAAAACAACCTATTTCGATAGGTTGTTTTTGATTTAATAATTAAGTGTAATTTAAAATTACAATCATATTTCATAATTCCTTACATAAAATTAAATAAAAAAATTTTGGAGGAATTTATGATAAAAATGATTGAACTTCCATATAGCTTAAATGCGCTGGAACCTTTTTATTCAAAAGAAACTTTAGATTTACATTATAATATTTTATATAAAGGATATGTAGATAAAACAAATGCAACATTAATTAATCTTGAATCAGCAAGAGTTAGAAACGATTTTAAAAATATAAAATGTTTAGAAAAAGAATTATCATTTCAAGGTTCAGGAGTAATCTTACATGAAATGTTTTTTGAAAATATGAAGCCTGCATCAGAAATAACAAGACTTGATTGCAGATTAGCACAAAAGATAATAGAAGACTTTGGTAGTTTTGATATGTTTAAAAAACAATTTGCAGAGGCATCAGCTACAGTAGAAGCATCAGGTTGGTGTTTGTTGGTGTGGGTTCCTAACTTTAGAAAATTAGAAATATTACAATGTGAAAAACATCAAAATTTAACATTATGGGGATGCAAACCACTTTTAGTATTAGATATGTGGGAACATTCATATTATTTACAGTATAAAACCAAAAGACCAGATTACATATCTTCATTTTGGAATATAATTAATTGGAATGAAGTAAATAAAAGATTTTTAGAAATTGATTTTTGTAGTATATAAAGAAAAATAGATAAAAACAACCTACTTCAAATAGATTGTTTTTATGCTTAGTTTTGTAAACTATTCTTTTACAAACAAATCTCCAATTTCACAGTCAAATATTTTGCATAATTTGTCAATTGTTCTAAATTCTATACTTACAGTTTCATTGCGAATAATTTTTTTGACATTTGATCTAGAGCCTTCCATTTGTTTGATAAGCCAATAATTACTTTTTTGTCTTTCTTTAAGCAATTCGTCAACACGTAAATATACCATATTAATCACTCCCTTCTGTAATTAAGAAATTTGTTTAAAAAATTATATAAACATATAATAAGTATGTCAATTTTTATTTACTCTATTTTGTCGAAAAAGATAAAAAACATAAATTGATAATTTATAATTTTTGTGATATATAAAAAATATAAATAATATTTTTGGGGGATAATATATGGAATTAAATGAAGAAAATGAGGAACCAATAAAAAGTGGAACTACAAAACAAAGTAAATCAAAAGAGAAAAAGTCATTTTGGAAAGATAAAAAGAATATTGCAATAGTAGTTTTAATCTTTTTACTTTTTTGTGTTTGTGCTACTGATGACAAAGAGCAAATAAATAGTTTAACACAAGAAAAAGAAAATCTAAAAAATCAAGTTGCAACATTAGAAAATGAAAAAGCAGAATTATCTAATAAATTTAATAGCTCTAAAGACGAAGAAAAAACTCAATTAAGAAGTGAAATAGAAAAAGAATATAAAGAACAAATTGAAAAATTAACAAATTCAAACACAGAAAAAGATGATAAAATTAAAAATCAAACAGAGCAAATAAATACATTAACAAAAGAGAAAAAGGATTTAGAAAGTCAAGTAAATACTTTAACATTACAGAAAAAATCATTAGAAGAGCAGGTGAGTTCTACTCAAACAAGTAAATCAAAAAAATCTAAAACTACTACTCAAACAACAGAATCAACGTCTGCAACTTCAGAAACTTCAGCAAAAACATCATATACAGTATATGTAACAAATACTGGAAAAAAATATCATAGTGCTGGTTGCAGTTATTTAAGACAAAGCCAAATAGCTAAAGATAAGAATACAGCAATTTCAGAAGGATATACAGCTTGTAGTAGATGTAATCCATAAAATATTTTACATTTTTGGTATCTTTTCCAATTTTCTACACACAATACTCTTATAAAATTATTTTATAGGAGGAATATATGAGAGAAGAGGGAATGCAAGAATTAATAGAAATTTTTAAAAATCATAAATATGTAAAAGACATAGAATATATATTAGAAGATATAAATACAGTTCAAGATTTAATAGACAATAAATTTTATGATAAAGAATTAGTAAAAGAAATAGAATCAAGATATTCAATTGAAATTACATTTTTTGTTAATTTAGAAAGAGAGAATAATATTATTTTAAATCAAAATTGCGAAGATGCAGGATTACAAGTATTAATGAATTTAAGATATCGTTTATATAGAATTGGTGTATATAAAATTATGAAAGAAAAAGGAAAAGAAATTACTAAAGAAATTATACAAGGGAACTATATAGATTTAGTAGAAATGTTAAAATAAATTAAAAGTGCCTTTTATGGCACTTTTTCTATTAATTTTTTATTATATAACTTACGATAGCATGACTATCTAGATTATCATGGATTGAAATATCATTTAAACAAATAGTATATTCTTTATTAAATGAGTTTCTATTCATTAAAACAATAGCGATACTATTATCTGGATTTTTAAAACTTGTAACTTCAATATCTGTTGAATATCTACTAAATCCAATTCTTTTACTACCAGGCATTATGAATTTACTAAAATGTCCAATATAATAATATGTTAAATTTTTAATGTAATTTGTTTTGTTAGAATTAATCATAATAGGACTATTGCAATAATTTAATTTATGATTTGGTCCACCTTTATTATCTAATACCAAATTCCAATCTATATAAGCATTTGCTCCAGAATTTAAGTCTCCTAAAATATCATGTCCATAAATTTCTCCATTATGAACTTCATCATTTGGATTGAATTTAGAATATCCAGTACAACCTTCAGTATGAATTAATAATTTACCAGGAAATGAATCATGTGTTAATTGAATATTTTCAAAATGATCTCCAGAATAGTAATGATAAGCAATTCCTGAAATTGCTTCTAAAGCCTTATTAGTATTTAATTCTTTTTTAGCTCTTGTAAATAATTTTTCTTTGTTATGATCCCATATTAAAATTTTTGTATTAATTTTATTTGATTTAAAAGTAGGGTATAGGTAATTTATAGCAAAATCAATTTCTTCTTCAGGTGAATATAAGCAAGATTCCCAAAGTTGAATTGCATTGGGCTCATTTTGTATTGTTACATATTTTATATCAATTTCTTGCTTTTTATATTCTTTTATGTATTTTGCAAAATAATTTGCCCAAGTTTGTTTATATTTATCTATAAGTTTTCCACCTAAAGTTAACATTTTGTTACTTTTCATAAATTTAGGTGGACTCCAAGGTGATGATAAAAATAAAATATTAGGATTTATTTTTTGAGCTGATTTTATAATAGAAATAATATATTCTTTGTCTTTATCAATTGTAAAATCAGATAAATCCTCTTTATTAGAATATGAGTATGACTTTAAAGAAAAATCTGAGCTTCCAATAGGTAATCTACCAAGAGAATAATTTAATCCATCTGTTGAAAAATAATCTTTTATAATTTTTTCTTGTAATTCATTTGATAATTGTTTTATTGCGTATCCAGTAGACTCAGTAAAAGCACCACCAAACCCTAGTATAGTTTGATAGGTGATTTCTGGATAAATATTTATAATTTGATTCTCAAGTTTTTCTTGATACTTTTTAGGTTTTATTATTGATTTATTAAAAAATAAATTTCTTTTATAATTTGTTTCAAATTTTGTAACTTCCATAATACCTCCTTCATTAATATTATATTACAAAACATTTATAATATATATTAAATTTTTATTAAAGTTACAATAATATAACAAAATTTAAAAAATCTTGATTTAATGACTTCTTATATATATAATTTAAAATAGAATAAGTATTTTTGGAGGAATAGATGGCAGAAGAAAGTAAAGATAGAAAAATTGGAATAAACGAAGTTGAAGAAGTTGCAGTAACATTAACCTCAAAAGAAATAAGCCAAGCGGAAAGTGCTTGGATAAAGGTTGCTGAAGAAAAAACAGTTGAACATAGTAAAGATGAAAATGAAGAAGTAAGATAAATTTATATAACAAAGGAGAGTACATATGATAAGTACTAAATATAGTGAAGCGGCAGTTGATGTATTGGATATTTTTGAACATATGGAAGAGGAAGATCAAAAAAAAGTTCCTAAAAAATTTATAGATATTTTAAAGGAAAATGCTTCTAAAGAGTATGTTTGTAATTTAGATTATACTAAAAGATTGGTTGAGATGGATTTAAGCCTTGAAGCCAGAAGTATTCTTGGAGTAATGTACAGACATTATTGGTGTCCAGAAGAAAAGAAAGCTGATTTCGAAAAAAGAGTTGATGAAAATGAAATAGAATTTCAAAGAATTTTAAGTGAAAAATATAATCCAGATGAAATCTTTAAAAATACTGGAAGTATTTTGAGTGAAGAAAAAGTAAAAGCTGATTTGAATTTAGAGAAAAATGAGACATCTTTGGTCGAAGTAAAAG
>CAORJJ010000041.1:8881-18361 GCA_948517135.1 uncultured Clostridia bacterium
AAGTAAAAGAAGAAGGAATTTTCCAAAAATTTATAAATAAAATTTTATCAATATTTAAAAAGTAGATTATAGAAAAATGTTAAAAATAGTGCTATAATAAATTATATTTTAGGAGGTACTATATGAAAAAAGTTGGTAAAATACTAGTATTTTATATTATAGTAATTATTCTAATTACTATAATATTTTTTTATGTGAAAAATGAAGATATAGAAACTAATTCAGACAGTGCTAAAAATATTGAAGAGGGAATGAGAATAACTTTAGTTGCTGGAGTTGCTTTGCCAGAAAATGGTGACCGTAATTCTAATAGTTATTTAATTAGAAGTAAAAATGATAAACTTATTGTTGTTGATGGCGGAGAAATTGAAGATGCTGATTTTCTTCTTAACTATATTATGAAATATGGTAATGGAAAAGTTGATTATTGGTATATTACGCATCCACACGCAGATCATGTTGGAGCTTTATGTGAATTATTAGGAAGAGAAAATTGTGATATTACAGTAGAAAATTTATATTATTATTTTAATCCACTTGAATGGTATGAAAAGTATGATACTAGAGGATTTTCGAGTGAGAAATTAATGTATGATAGTTTAGAAAGTTCTAAAATTATAAATAAAGTTGAATGTCAAAAAGGACAAATAATTGAAATGGACAATCTTGAATGTGAAATAATAAGAATTGCAAATCCAGAGATAACAAAATCAGATAATGGAAATGAAAGTAGTATGGTTTTCAAAATAACTGATACTGATATTGATAAAAGTATATTATTTTTAGGAGATGCATTTAATTATACAAGTAAAGAATTATTAGAAGAACCAGAAAAACTACAGAGTTATGCTGTTCAAATGGCTCATCATGGACAAAATGGGGTTACTAAAGAAGTATATGATGCGATAGATCCTAAAATATGTTTTTTTAATGCACCAAAATGGCTTTATGATAATGATAATGGCAAAGGATATAACTCAGGAAAATGGAAAAGCATTATTGTAAGAGAATGGGTTGAAGAATATAAAGCAGACTCAATATGTGCGTTTAATGGAGATAAAGTAATTAGATTTACAAAAGAAGGATATGAAGTTTTAGATGAAAACATAAAATAATTTTAAAATAAATAACAAATTTTCCTTATAATGCTTGACTTTTAATTGTAATTGTATTAAAATAATTAAGCATTATGTGTAATAGTATAAATTATTAGCATAATAACTTCTCCCCGGTAGTTATGTGCAAGTTATTTTATAACTATTCATAAGAGATTAAAATATTTTAAAAATTGAAATGGAGGGTATTAGTACCATGAATAATACTACATATAGCCCAAAAGCAGGCGAAATCGAAAGAAAATGGTATATAATAGATGCTGCAGATAAATCTTTAGGTAGAGTAGCTACTGAAGCAGCTAGACTATTAAGAGGAAAACACAAACCAACATATACACCAAATCAAGATACTGGTGATTATGTAATAGTAATAAATTGTAAAGACGCTGTTTTAACAGGTCATAAATTAGATCAAAAAGTTTATAGACATCACTCAGGATATATTGGAGGAATGAAAGAAACTTCAGCTAGAGTTATGATGGATAAAACTCCTGAAAAAGCTATGTTCTTAGCTATAAAAGGAATGCTTCCTCATACAAGATTAGGAAACAAAATGGTTAAAAAATTAAGAGTTTATGCAGGTAGTGAACATGAAAATGCAGCTCAGAAACCAGAAGTTTGGGAGGTAAAATAAAAATGGCAAAGAAAACAGAAAATATAGTATTCCAAGGAACAGGTAGAAGAAAAGAATCAATAGCTAGAGTTAGATTAATGGCTGGTAAAGGTGAAATAGTTGTTAATGGAAAAAAATTAGATGAATATTTTGGTTCTGATATATTAAAAGTTATAGTTAACCAACCATTTGCTGTAACAAATACAGTTGGAAAATATGATGTTATTATTAAAGTTATTGGTGGTGGATTAACAGGTCAAGCAGGAGCTATTAGACATGGAATTTCAAGAGCTTTAGTAAAAGCTAATGATGAATTCAGACCAGCTTTAAAATCAAACGGATTCTTAACAAGAGATCCAAGAATGAAAGAAAGAAAAAAATACGGTCTTAAAAAAGCTAGAAAAGCTCCACAATTCTCAAAAAGATAATTACAGGACTTTTCGAAGTTATATGGAATATACTTACAGAAACCTTATGTTGATTTGCAACATAAGGTTTCTTTTTTATATTACCTTGATTGGTCAAGATACATATTATTTACTAAAGAAAACATTTCTTGTAGAATAGCTCCGTTTATATCACTTTTTTGCTTGATAGGTGGTATTGTTAATCGTAAAAAGCTATCTACATCTCCAGGAAAGCTTTTTATTTTTCCATTTGGATAATGTGATAACAGTCTTTTAATAGTATAGAGTAAACGTTCTGTTTTGATTTCACTAATAGTATCTTGCATATTATAATTCATTGATAGATATTTTAAATCTCTTTGATATGTATCAGGGCATTTTTTCTTTTTATATTCATTCCATTCTATATCAAAGTTTGCTTTTGCAAGTTCACCTCTTTTTGTATGATAATCATAGTCTAAAACGAGCAGACCAGGTGTTTCAATTTCATAAACTCCTTCTTTATTTAGAATATTTATAAAAATTCCAAGAGATAGTAGTTTTTCAGGTTCTACTTTTTCAATAAAATTTTCACTTCTTAATTTTCCTTTATTAAAACATTTTCTAGATTCATTTACATATTTTCTGAGATTTTCATCAGTTAAGTCACTAAATTTTTTGTCTTGTATAGAACCAATATGGCATATTTTCTTTCCATTTTTTTCATAAATTCCATATCTAATAACAGGAAGGGAATAGTGAGGGCGATTAAATAATTTCATATTATTATAATGTCTTTTATCATAAATAGTAATTTGAAATTCTTTTGAATTTTCATCCCAAGTTCTGGCAACTTTATTTTGAACGCATGTTGGATTGTCATCAAATCTACTCAATTTTCCAATACAAGTCTCTTTGTTATATTTATCTAAAGTATGATCTTTTAATAGACTCACACCTTTTCTTAAAAATTGTTCAGGATCTGTAAAATCTTCAGGAGTAGCTCTTAGCCATATTTGTTCAAAACAATTAGTTTGTTCATAACAAGGAAATCCAGAATAACCAGTTCTTTGGAAATACAATTCAATATTTTGCTCATAATATTGTCTAAGTAATTCAAAAAAATCTTGATAATTATGTATTATCATTACAGGATTTTCATTGCTAAAATCTTTTGAATTTATATGTTCTATTATTTGTGAAGATTCTTTATGATAAAAATTATATTTTTTACAATATCTTTTTAAAATATATTCTATAAAATTTATTGCTTCTGGTTCTCTAAAATCGAAATTAAAATTTGGTAGTGTTTTATCAAATATTAATTTATACATTGTGTCTGTAACGAATTTTTCTGTAACATTTTTTAGTGTAGGTTTTAATCTTTCACCAATAGTTCTCATAAATACTCCTTTTTAATAAAAACTTGTGACTATTGCTAGCCACAAGTATCCATACTTTATAACATGTATGGGGGTTTTATTCAGTTGTTTGAGATTTTTTGTATATTTTTACATTTACAAAAATGCATCATGTTAATTATACATTATGTAAACACAAAAATCAAGATGATTTACTAAATGAAATTTTTACATAAAAGAGATATAAATGTAAATTGTAAGAAATTGCTAAAAAAATTTGATATGATATAATAAAAATATAGGAGGAGACATGAAAAAAGTAGAATTAATAAAAAAATATAGTATTACAATACTTATTTTAGTAATGATACTAATTATAAGTATATTACTAATTAAAATTACTATTAATAAAAATAGTGAAGACAAATACAAAGTAATAAGCAGTTGGATTGGTGAATATACAAAAGAAGATGATAATAATCATATATCATTTTTTGTATATGATGGTGGTTTTGCGGCAGTACTTTGGCCAGATTTTGATAATCAACAATTAATAAAAATTTCTAATGCTACAACTAGTAAGATAATGGAAGAACAAATAGTTAACGAAGAAAAAATTAAATTAAAAATAGAAAAGAAGAATGATGATATAATTGATGTTAAAACTTTATCATCAGATGATCAATCTTTTTTAAATAATTTTTCTGGTGAATATAAAATAAAAAGAACTAAAAATGAAACAGTGCAAAAAATGGAGCGGTTTGTATGTGAACTATGAAAATGGATTAATAATGCAAATAAGTGGTACTGAATCTGGTAATGACTATGGAATTAATATAACAGGAGAAGATACTTCTTTTATGTCTAATGGATATAGTCTAGTAGAAAGTGATAGTGATGATTATTTAGTATTAACTGAAGAAGACTATGATGGTAATGTAACTACAATAGTAAAGAAAGGCTCAATAATAAAAATAACGATAAAAGATGAAAATGGAAATGAAATAATAGAATCAATTACTGGCGATTATCAAAAAGTTGAATAAAGAAGAAAAACTCTCAAAATTTTTGAGAGTTTTTTATTAAACTCTTGCAAAATAATAATTTTGTGATAGAATATAGCAAAAAGATGTTTGGTAAATGAAATGGAGAAAATACAATGTTTGCATATATAAAAGGAAGTTTAGAAGAAAAAGCTACCAACTATGTTGTTATAGATGTAGGTGGAATAGGTTATAAAATATTTATGTCAAATATTTCAATAAATGAAATAGGAGAACTTGGAAAAATAGTAAAAGTTCATACTTACTATTATGTAAGAGAAGATGTTATTAGTTTATATGGTTTCTTACATCATGATGAATTAAAAATGTTTGAACTTTTATTATCTGTTAGTGGAATAGGAGCAAAATCTGCAATAGCAATGCTTTCTAACATAACACCTGCTGGTTTTGCATGTGCTATTATTTCAAATAATGTTGCTCTTTTAAAGAAAATACCAGGAATTGGTCCCAAAACTGCACAAAGAATAATTTTAGAATTACAAGATAAATTAAAGTCAGAAGAAGAACTTACTAAAAACGAGCAAGAAGAAATCAATTTTGTACAAAATAATGAAAATGTTAATGAAGCAATTCAAGCATTACAAATACTTGGTTATAATAAAAAGGAAATAGATAAGGCATTTGAGAAAATTGCAAATACCGATGTATCTGTTGAAGAACTAATTAAAAAAGGTTTATCAATTTTATCAAGATAGAAAGGGATAATTATGGAGTTAAATCAACCATTAGCTTACAGAGTAAGACCAAAATCATTAGACGAATTTGTTGGTCAAGAACATGTAATTGGAAAAGATAAATTACTATATAGAACAATAAAAGCAGATAGATTATCAAGTTTAATTTTATGGGGACCTCCAGGGTGTGGAAAAACTTCACTTGCAAAAGTTATAAGTGAAACAACAAAATATAAATTTACAAAACTAAATGCTGTAACTTCTGGTGTTGGAGATATAAAAAAAGCAATAGAAGAAGCTGATAATCCATTATTAAATCCAAGTGGAAAATGTATATTATTTATAGATGAAATTCATAGATTTAATAAACTTCAACAAGATGCATTGCTTCCATTTGTTGAAGATGGAACTGTAATTTTGATAGGAGCTACTACTGAAAATCCATATTTTGAAGTAAATAAAGCTTTAATTTCACGATCTATGGTTATAAAATTAGAACCACTAAAAAAAGAAGATATTTTTAAAGTTTTAAAAAATGCTATTATAAATAAAGAGGGGCTTGGAAGTTATAATATTAAAATATCTGATGAAACATTAGAAACAATTGCAGAAGTATCAGGTGGAGATGTTAGAACAGCATTAAATGGTTTAGAAGTCGCAGTTTTAACTACTAAAATGAATTCTGATGGTGTTATAGAAATTACTAATGAAATAGCAAGTCAAAGTTTAAATAAAAGAAAAGCGATGTTTGATAAAACAGGTGATAGCCATTATGATAATATAAGTGCTTTTATAAAATCAATGAGAGGTAGTGATCCTGATGCTACGGTTTTTTATTTAGCAAGAGCATTAAATGGAGGAGAAGATCCAGTATTTTTAGCAAGAAGAATAGTAATTGCTGCTTCTGAAGATGTTGGGATGGCAAATCCAAATGCATTAATTTTAGCAACATCTGCAATGCAAGCAGTAACAATGGTTGGAATGCCAGAAGCTAGAATTATTTTATCAGAAGCAGCAGTATATGTTGCAACATCTAAGAAGTCAAATGCATCATATAATGCAATAAATAAAGCAATTGAAGATGTTTCTACCAAAGATACTGGAACAATTCCAATGCATATAAGAAATGCACCTGCACAAGGAATGTCAGAATTTGGATATGGTGAAGGATATAAATATCCCCATAACTATCCAGGTCATTGGGTTGAGCAACAATATCTTCCAGATAAAATGATTGGAACTAAGTACTACATAAAAGATGAAAACATTGAATAATTAAATAATTTTAGTAAAAAATACTCTTATGAAAAAGAGTATTTTTTTATGTATAGTGGCAGGTTTTCTGGCAGGAATAGTTAGTGGACTTTTTGGTGCTGGTGGCGGAATGATTTTAGTCCCATTTATGACTTTAATATTGAAAGAAGATGAAGTAATTTCTAGAGCAACAACTATTATGTGTATATTTTTTATGGTTTTAACAAGCAGTTTTTTTTATTTTAAGCAAGATTCAATAAATTGGAATATCTCAATAAAATGCGCAATTGGAGGAATTATTGGAGGTGTTATAGGCTCAAAATTATTAATAAAATTAGATAAAAATATATTGAAAATTTTATTTGTTATATTTTTAATATATGCATCTATAAAAATGATTATTTAGGAGATTTATGGGAGAAATTATTATTGGAATTGTATCAGGAATGGTTGCTGCACTAGGAATGGGTGGAGGAACGATTTTAATTTTGCTACTTGGAATATTTACAGAATTAAAACAGCATATAATTCAAGGAAGTAATTTAATATTTTTTATACCAACATCCATAGTTGCAATTATTATGAATGTAAAAAATAAAACTATAAATTATAAAAATGCTTTAGTGATAATTATATCAGGAATAATTGGTGCTGTTATAGGATGTGAGATTTCTTTTAATATTGAAAATAAAAAATTAAAGAAAATTTTTGGAATTTTTTTACTATGTATAGCAATTTTTGAAATATATGATTTTTTTAGACAGTATATAAAAAGTAAAAAAGAAAATAATAATTAATATAAATACAAATTTTGAAATGGAGGTAAATAATATGAGTTTTGCAAAAGGTGTTATGATAGGAACATTAATTACAGCAGGAACATTAATGATGTATTCAGAAGGATTAGACCAAAACAAGAAAAAGGTAATGAAAAAAGGTAAACAATTAGTTAAAAGAATGAAAAATGTTATGTAGGAAAGGGCAAATAAGCCCTTTTCATACTATTCTTCTTCTTTATCGAAAAATGTTTTTGGTGGGTGAGGCATATCTTCTTTTTCACAGCAAAGGTCAACACCTTTTAAGCATTTTCCATCATGTTCACATACTTTGCAAATTTTAACATGTTTTACTCTGTTTACCCAAATTTCTATTGCATAAGATTTGTAAGGGCATAAAGGTCCAAAAACAAATTCTCCTTCTTTATCTGTAAAAGTATGAGAAACTGGTTTTCTTTCATCTTTACATACTTCTATTAATTTTACAACAGCATCAGATACTGGTTCTCCACATGGTTCTCTTACAATACCATATACAACATTTCTTATATCTTCTGGAAGTCTCAATTCTAAATCGAATTGTTTACCTTTCTCTATTTTGCCATCAACATCAACAATTACTTTTTTATCAAATTCCATAATAAATAAACTCCTTTCAAATTGTCTATATTAAAGTTTATGAATTTATAGGTTATTTTGTTAATAAAAAACATAATTATTGATTGATATGAGATTTATACAAATTCATAATATTTACAAATTTAATAATTTGCAGTAAAATGTATAAGATATTAAAGAAAATTTGCATATAATATATTGATAAATATTAGAAAATATGAAGGGAAAATTGATAATGGATTTTTGTGAAGTAAGAGAAAAATATCCTAAGTTTATATATAATGATTATAAGATAAGAGAAGAGGAAGATAAACTTGTTATAGAATATGATTTTGAAATAGAGAATTTAATCCTAGAATTGAAATTTTAAAAAAGAATTTTAAATTTAATAAAATTAATTCAAATGAAGTAAAAAATATAGTTTTTAATTTAGGAATGGTTGAGGCTATAAGCTATTTTAAGTCAACATGTTCTCCACAATTTTTTATAAAATGTGGAAAACTAGATGACTTTCAAGAAAATTGGTTTAAAAAATTATATTATCTAGGTTTAGGTGAATTTAGATTTATAAATAATATTAAAGTAGAACAAAATAAATTAGTAGAATTTACATCAATTGGAGAAGATATAGATGTTAAACCAAATGAAAATAAGTTTACTGGATGTGTAATTCCTGTTGGTGGCGGAAAAGATTCTAATGTTACTATGAATTTACTAAAAAAATATAAAAACGATTCTTTAGTTTTTATGATTGGTGGAAAAAAGGTTTCTAAAGATTGTGCCAAAGTAGCGGGATATGCAGAAGAACAAATTATTGAAGTTAAAAGAATTATTGATAAAAATTTATTAGAATTAAATAAAAAAGGCTTTTTTAATGGACATACGCCTTTTTCTGCAATAGTTGCATTTATATCGTATTTATGCTCATATATGCTAGAAAAAAAATATATAGCATTATCAAATGAAGATAGTGCAAATGAAACTAATGTTGATGGAGAAAATATAAATCATCAATATTCTAAAACAATAGAATTTGAAAATGATTTTAGAGAATATGCCAAAAGATATTTAAAAGCAGATATAGAATATTTTAGTATGTTAAGACCTATTAGTGAACTTCAAATAGCAATGCTTTTTTCAAGAATTGAAGATTTTCACCCAATTTTTAAAAGTTGTAATGTAGGAAGCAAGTCAGAACCTTGGATGTGGTGCTGTGACTGTCCAAAATGTTTATTTGTGTATACTATATTAAGTCCATTTTTATATAAAGAAAAGCTGATAAATATTTTTGGAGAAGATTTATTTGAAAAAGAAAAATTACTTAAAACTTTTGTAGAACTTTGTGGCTATGGTGAAACAAAGCCATTTGAGTGTGTTGGAACATATAGTGAAATAAGATTTGCAATTTCAAAAACTATTGAAAATTTAGAAAAACAAGATAAAAAATTGCCATATTTATTAGAATATTATAGAAATAATTTTGAACTATCTAAAGAGAATTTACTTGAGTTTTATAATGAAAACAATAATTTACCAGAAGAGTTTGCGGAAATTTTAAAGGATAAATTATTATTTGAGTAAGTAAAAATTTTTTAATACTTATTACTTGCCAATAGTAC
>CAORJJ010000042.1 GCA_948517135.1 uncultured Clostridia bacterium
CCATTATATGTTTTCAAAATTTGAAACCCACAAAAATTATATAATATGCATTAAAAAAAATCCATCATTTTTAACATATTTTTTTAATATTAATAATTAAGAACTTTAGAATAACATTTGCATTACATTTTGATATTTTTTTCGTTTTTTCTTTCTTTTTTGTAAGTTTTATTGTATAATGTTGATGTAAAATATTATTTATTTTCACATAGATTGGAGGTATGCTTTATGGTAATGTGGCAGTTTTGGTTAATACTTTCAGGAATATTTCTTTTAATAGAAATTTTTAATGTTAGTTTTTTAATATTTTGGTTTTCACTAGGTGCATTAGTTGCAATGGTTGCAAGTTTTGTAATTAATAGTGTAATTCTTCAAGCAACAATATTTTTAGTTGTTTCAACAATATTATTGTTTGTAACAAAACCATTTGTTAATAAAATTTTACCAAAAGATTCATTTATTAAAACAAATTCAAATTCTATTGAAGGAAAAATTGGAAAGGTTATTGTAGATATAGAACCTGTTGAAGGTAAAGGTCAAGTAAAAATCAGTGGAGAAACTTGGTCAGCAAAATCTGCTGATAGTACATACATTTCCAAAGATACTGAAATAGTAGTTGAAAAAATTGAAGGCGTAAAAGCAATAGTTAAGCCATTAGTAAAAGAATAATATATTTTTAAGGAGGAAAAATTACAATGGGTTTTTTATTAGTACTTTTTATTATTATATGTGTAGTAGCATATAAAACAATTAAGGTTGTTAGACAATCAGAAGTTTACATTATTGAAAGATTAGGTAGATTTCACAAAGTTGCAGATGCTGGTCTTACAATCATAGTTCCATTTATAGATAAGGTTCGTTCAGTAGTTAGTTTAAAACAACAAACAATGGATATACCACCTCAAGGAGTTATCACATCAGATAATGTTACAATTACAATTGATACTGTTGTGTTCTATAAAATTACAGATCCTGCTAAAGCTGTTTATGAAATTCAAAGCTTAAAAAAAGGTATTGAATATTTAGCAATCACAACAATTCGTGATATTGTTGGTAAAATGGAATTAGATCAAACATTCTCTTCTAGAGATCAAATTAATGATAGATTAAGAGTTATTCTTGATGAAGCAACAGATGCTTGGGGATGTAAAATTGATAGAGTTGAAATTAAAGACATTACACCACCTGCTGATATTAGAGACGCAATGGAAAAACAAATGAACGCAGAAAGAAATAAAAGAGCTTTAATTCTTGAGGCTGAAGGAGAAAGACAATCTGCAATCACTCTTGCTGAAGGTAGAAAACAAGCAGCTATCTTAGATGCTGAAGCTGACAGAGAATCAAAAATCAGAAGAGCTACTGGTGAGGCTGAAGCTATAAAACAAGTAGCTGACGCTAAAGCTAAAGAAATTCAAATGGTTTATGATGCTATAAAACAAGCTGATCCTAGTGATAAATTAGTTCAAATAAAATCTTTAGAAGCTTTAAAAGAAGTTGCTAAAGGCGAAGCAAATAAAATATTTATTCCATTTGAAGCTACAAAAGCTCTTGGAAGTATTGGTGCAATATCAGATGTTACAAAAAAGAGAAAAAATGAAGAATAATAAAAAAACTCCGAATATATTTCGGAGTTTTTTATTTTAATTTGAATTATTTTACATAATGTGTTATAATAGTTATGTAGGAGTTGTATATTTATACTATTATTTATTTAACAGGAGGACAATTTATGAACACAATGCCTATGAACACCAGATCTATCGCTTCCATTCCCCAGTGCTGGGTATACGCTAACAAGGTGTACACCTACACAGAATACGGCAGAACCGTCGATTTAAGCCTGCCCACTGTGGATATGGAATACTAGGGAATCCTTGAGAAATTAGGAATTGCTCACAAGCTCAATGCTTCTGGACAGAAGTTTGAGATTTGGGATCCTGAGTGCTATACAGAAGTCATGCTCCCTCCGCTTCCGCTGTACCTTTCAAAAGATTACGAATACCGGTATATCAAAAAATATACTGATTCTGTGATCAGTAAGGAAAGTCTGGAGGCAGCCAGGAAGATCTATGAGGAGCAGGTAAAGCCTGAAATCATTCGTTTTCAGAAAAGGCAGGAAAGATGTGCATTAGTATTGACTTTTAAGAAATTCCTGAACGGACGTCCTGCTTGCGGTGTAAGCCGTTACTCTGATGAGCTGTTAAGACAGGTTCCTGATTCCGGCCTTGATCTCGCTCTTGATAATAATCACATCAGAGTTTTCAAAGTTAATGTTCTCATGAGCGAATCAAGAAAGGCTCGTCTCCTGGACGAATACTGGGATCACTGTGGAGTGGAACTTGAGACATCAGCGGATTTCGACAAGATTGACACCGAGTACCTTGCTATCTTTGATGTTACAAAATGCGAAGTTGGTTCTAAGATCACTATCGAAGTTCCACTTGGAACTGAGGGCATTTTCGTTGGCAGACAGGGCTGGCAGGTGAAGGAATGGTGTGAAAAAATGGGAGGTCTTCTGAAGATTACTGTCAAAGGGGTCTAATCCTCCCAAAAGGTAATGTATGCTTAAAAAAGAAAACTGCGGAGAGAGTTATAATTAATTCTCCGCAGTTTTCTATATTTTTCTTAAAATTTTTACTGATTCTTCTATTGAATCCAATAGAAATTTTGTATCATCAATAGTATTTTCCTTTCCAAAAGTTACTCTTAATGCACTTTTAGCTAGAAAATTAGGCATACCAATCGCTAAAAGAACATGAGAACTATTTACAAATCCAGCACTACATGCAGAACCGCTTGAAGTACATATCCCCTTTTCAGCAAGCATCTCTACAAGTTTATTTCCATCAATTCCACTAAAACTAATATTAGCATTTCCTGAAAGTCTTGAATTCATATCTCCATTAATTTTAATATTTGGAATTCGTTTTTGAATTTCTGATATATAATAATTTCTAAGTTCTTTTAAATGTCTATTATAACTTGTAAGATTAGCATTTGCAATTTCTAGAGCTTTTGTAATTCCAACAATTCCTGGAACATTTTCTGTTCCCCCTCGTTTGTCTCTTTCTTGATGACCACCATCTTGAATAGTCATAAAATTGATTTTTTCATTAATATATGCAATACCAATTCCTTTTGGACCATAGAATTTATGACCAGATATTGATAATGCTTCTATATTTGATTTTTTTATATCAATTTTTTCATTTCCAACTGCTTGAACGCTATCTGTATGAAAATATACTCCATATCTTTTAGCTATTTCCCCTATTTTTTCTACTGGCTGTATTGTACCAATTTCATTATTTGCATACATAATACTTATTAAAATTGTATTTCTTGTAATTGCTCTTTCAACATCAGCTGGATTTATTATTCCTTTAGAATTTGGAGTAAGATATGTTACTCTAAATCCAAATCTTTCTAGAAACTCACATGTATTTAATACCGCATGATGTTCAATTTTACTTGTAATAATATGATTACCATATCTTTTATTTGCAAACGCAATTCCTTTTATAATCATATTATCACTTTCTGTTCCACCACTTGTAAAATAGATTTCATTAACTTTACAATTTAAAATTGTAGCAATTTTCATTCTTGCTAAATTAATAACTTCTTTATTTTCTTTTCCAATACTATATAAAGATGATGGATTTCCATAATTTTCAGAAAAATATGGTATCATTGCATTTAAAACTTCCTCATCAACACTTGTTGTGGCAGCATGATCAAAATATCTTATTTTCATAAATAAATTCTCCTAGAACTAAAAAAATATCAATTTTCTATATACTATGAAAAATTGATATTTTTTGTGAAAATTATTTAATTATTGTGATTCCCATCTAGTAATTCTTATATCTTTATATTTATTTAAAATTTCCATATACTTCTCATAATCGTCTTCCCATAATGCATCCGGAACTTTTCTAAAGGCTTCAAAAACTTCATCTGCTTCCTTTAAAAATAAAATTTGTTGCTGTGGTGTTAATTTCTCATATTTCACTGAAAAAGCATATAACTTATTTAAAGTTTCATTAGCTTTAATAAATGACCAAAAATCTTTTACTTCCATACCAGCCATTCTTATTTGCATTACTGCAAGTACTGCTAAAAAAACTATTATCATTAATAAAATTACGATTATTACTGCAAATACCAACTATAACACCTATCCTTCTTTTGTTAAACTAAGCTGATTATAACATATAGATTTTTTTTTATCAATATCTTGTATTTTTTTTGTTGTATGTTATCATATAATAATATATATAATAAAATTAAAGAAGGTTTTTATGGAAAAGAAGTTCAAAGATATTAAAAAAGCTGGTTTAGCTGGAATTTTTGGAAATATATTTTTACTTATAATAAAAGGAACTATTGGAATTATAACACATAGCCAATCAATGATTGCTGATAGTGTAAATAGTGCATCAGATATTGTTGCTTCCTTAATGACTTTTATTGGAAATAAAATTTCTAGTGAACCTAAAGATAATGACCACAATTTTGGCCATGGAAAAGCGGAATATATTTTTTCGCTATTTATTAGTATTACAATGATTTTAGTATCTTCCAAATTATTTATAGATTCAATATTTAGTCTTATCCAGAAGTCTTATTTTGAATTTTCATGGGGATTAATTGTTGTTTGTATACTTACTATAATAACAAAATTATACTTATATTTATATACAAAAGTTATGTTTAAAAAATATGATAACATTCTTCTAAAATCAAATTACCAAGATCATAGAAATGATTGTATAGTTACAACATTTACTCTTATTTCAATTGTATTTGGCTTATTTGGAATTTACTGGATTGATGGTGTTGTAGGTATAGGAATTTCGCTTTGGATTTTAATAACTGGAATAAAAATATTTATTGAAAGTTACAATGTTTTAATGGATGTTTCTCTAGATGAAGAAACAAAAGAAACTATTATGAAATTAGTAAAAGAGCATGATGATATAAAAAATTGCTACAATTTATACTCTACTCCTATTGGCTATAAATATTTTGTTATTTTTACAATTGCTGTTGATGGAGAA
Source organism: uncultured Clostridia bacterium (assembly GCA_948517135.1). GTDB lineage: Bacteria > Bacillota > Clostridia > TANB77 > CAG-508 > Scatovivens. The sequence goes on from CAORJJ010000042.1 coordinate 5,064, forward strand.
ATGAGTACATATGAAAGTCATAAACTCGCAAACCATTTAGAAAAAGATGTAGAATCTTTAGAAAAAATTGATAAAGCAGTAGTACATGTACATCCAACAGAAATGAATAAATAAAAACAACCCCTAGAGAATTCTCTCTAGGGGCGCCTTGTTAGAAGGCTTTGCTACGTGTTACTCTTCTACGATCAGACTCAGCTGACCGCAAGCAGCGCCAGCTTCGATTTCTGCCTGAGTTGCAATTGCAACAGCATAATCGTATCCAGCATCAGCTAACTGGTTCATGATGTTTTCAGCCATATTGAGACCTCCTTTTCCTCACAGATGTGATAATCTATTCTAACAAAACCAAGTTTTGTTAAAACCTTGCTGTAATCTCTGTACTCCCTTGAAAACCAGACTTCATATCTTGGAATAACATATCTATACCATATGATATCTAAAATAACATTTTTTTCAAAATATTCTTTTCTAACATCAATAATGGTAAGCAACCCATCTTCCTTAAGATATCTTTTCAAACACTCAAACATTGCCGATAAATCTTTCACATGATGTACTACATTCCGCAAATGAAATTCGTCTACACTTCCATTCTCACAATATAGAATCTCACTTTTTTCTTGATCATATACATAATCTAAAAAAGGTGCATATGTTACATCACATGTTTTGTAACCACTCTTGGGATTATATCCACTTCCAAAATCTATTTTAAGCATGTGTTACCTACTTTTTTGCAATACATCTCCCATTTACAGAAATTTCCAACTGGTGTAATGATAATATCAGTATCGTCATAACCTACATAATGGCCAAAGACACCGAACTGATGTCCATTCCAAACATAGTCGTAAAAGTTGTGTCCATCATCTTTTATCTTAACCGCTGGTAATTTTTCCTCAAAGTCAAATTCTCCATATCTTCCCATCAGATCTTCACATACGATAACATAAAAATCATCCTCCAAAATCTCGCGGAGCATGCCTACCAGCTTATCGCCAGTAGATTCCCAACACTTTGGAATGTTAATTCTTGTATTAGGAATGTACTTTTTACAGAGCAAACTTTGCTCTCTTCTCTGATGATACTGTTCTATGGAAGAAATTGAAATTGCCACTTCTGTAAGCCCTGCTTCTTTATAGCTTTTAAGTCTTGGTTCATCCAGTAAAATTGCATTTGTTACCAAACACACATTTTCTGTAACGAACTCTTTGCAAAGTGCAATAAATTCAGGAAGGTTGTCTATAAGAGTTGATTCTCCTCCCATAATAGTAGCTCTTTTGAGCATTCCAACCTTTTTCATTGTTTCACGTGCCTTTTCTATATCAAGACGTAACTTTCGCTTATCAGGCTGATAGCAAAAATAGCAATTCGGACTCATATTACAATCCAAATTAGTGATTACTCTATACCGAAAGATTTTATCTTTTACCGCCATTGTCAACTCTCCTTTATAAAAGATTCTTGCTCTGAATTACACCTTCACTTATATTATTCTTGTCTGAAGTTGCATTTGGATTTATAGGTGACAACTTGATAAAGAAATGTTCCTTATCAAAATACTTCTGAAGACTCTCGATATCAAAATCACTTTCATCTACAAGAGTCATGTTCAACGTAGTTTTGAGATTGGAACCTGTTCTGATTTGTCCCAACTCTGGAATTGTCATCTTCCTTTTAAGGGGAATAAGCCAATTGCGATGTTCTTCATCAAATGAATGAAGTGAAATCTGCAAGGTAATATTTCCTTTTATCCAGGAAAAATCGCTTTCACAAATTCCAATAGTGGAAATATAGTGATGAACATTTGGAAACATCTCATCAATAATACCCACTGCCTTTTTCACTGCATTGAGGTTCAAAAACGGTTCACCCATTCGAGTGTAGTTTATTTTAAACTCCTTAGCATTGGCAGGAGAATATTCAGGGTTCTTTTCCAAAATAAACTTCACCTGTGCCACAATCTCTTCAGCAGATAATACTCTCCACCTCGGAAGCTGCCCAGTAGCACAAAATTTACATCCAACAGGACACCCTGACATACAAGATACTCCAATCATCCATCTTTCTGTACGATCTGCAATATCATAGCTTTTCAAAGCATTCTGTTTAGCTCCTATTGCATCCTTGGTATAGTATGGAAGAAATGTATCTGTTACTTCTACTGGATATCCGTCCTCTGTCAGTAAAGAATACACTTTTCCATTTGCAAAAGACCGGCTTTTGTTTTCACGCAACATTTTCATATTCAATTACCTCCTAATGTCAGCCTGTATGATTTATTCATACATTTTCTATCACTGTGTCTGAAATATATTAACATAATTTGTTGCATTTGTCAATAAATACCTTTTCACTATCTGCTATTAAAAAACTTTTTTCATTTTTCTTTATATTTTGATTTAAAATTTCATCAGCCAATAAATCTTCTAAATAATTCTGCATTGCTCTTCTTATTGGTCTTGCACCAAATTCTTTATTATACCCTTTATCTATAATAAGTTCTTTTACAGAGTCATCTATTTCCAAATAATATTCTTGTGTTCCGAGTCTTTTCAATACTTTTTCTAACATTATATCTACAATTTTCTTTATTTCTTTTCTTTCTAGTTTATGGAAAATTACAATTTCATCTATTCTATTTATAAATTCTGGCTTCAATTCTTTTTTTAATTCATTCATAACAGATTTTTTTATATCAATATATTGTAACTCTTCATCATTATTCGAAAATCCTAATTTTTTATTTTCAACAATTAATCTCGCCCCAATATTCGATGTCATTATAATTATTGAATTTTTGAAACTAACTCTTCTTCCCTGACTATCTGTCAAAATTCCATCTTCTAAAATCTGAAGTAATAAATTTAAAACATCTGGATGAGCTTTTTCAATTTCATCAAAAAGTATTACTGAATATGGTTTTAATCTCACTTTTTCTGTAAATTCATTTGAATCATCATAACCTACATATCCTGGCGGTGAACCTATCAATTTTGAAACAGATGAACTTTCCATATATTCAGACATATCTAATCTTATCATTGAATTTTCATTTCCAAATAAGCTTTCTGCTAAAGCTTTTGATAGTTCTGTTTTTCCAACACCAGTAGGTCCTAAAAAGAAAAATGAACCTATTGGTCTATTTGGGTCTTTCAACCCAACTCTACTTCTCCTTATTGCTTTTGAAATAATTTTTATAGCTTCATTTTGTCCTACAACTTTTTTAGATAAATTATTTTCTAATTCTTTTAACTTTTCATTTTCACTTTCAGAAATTTTATAAACTGGTATTCCAGTCCATTTTGATATTATTAATTCTATATCTGATTTAGTTATTGTTATTACTTTTTTATTTTTTATATCATTCCACTTTTCAGTTTCTTTTTCTAAATTGTCCAATAGTTCAAGTTCCCTATCTCTCAAATTTGCCGCTTTTTCGTATTCCTGATTATCTATTGCACATTCTTTTAAATTATTTATTTCATCTAATTCCTTTTTTGTTTTCTTTAGTTCTGATGGTTCAATAAATGATTTCAATTTTACTTTAGAAGATGCTTCATCAATCAAATCTATTGCTTTATCTGGAAGAAATCTATCATTTATATATCTATTTGAAAGCTCAACTGACGATATAATTGCGCTATCAGTTATTTTTACTTGATGATGTTCTTCATATTTATTCTTAATTCCATTTAAAATTTTTATTGAATTTTCTATGCTAGGTTCTTCTATATAAATTGGTTGAAATCTTCTTTCTAAAGCTTGATCTTTTTCAATATATTTTCTATACTCTTTTAATGTTGTAGCACCAATAAGCTGTATTTCTCCTCTAGCAAGCATTGGTTTTAAAATATTTGCAGCATCAATCGCACCTTCAGCAGCGCCTGCACCAACAATTGTATGAATTTCATCTATAAACAAAATTATATCTTTCATCTTTTTGGCTTCTGCTAAACATTTTTTTACTCTTTCTTCAAAATCACCTCTATATTTTGCGCCAGCAACTAATGATGGAATATCTAATGTTATAACTCTCTTATTCTTTAAATTTTCTGGTATACAATTATTTACTATCTTTTGTGCTAATCCTTCTATTACAGCTGTTTTACCAACTCCTGGTTCTCCTATTAAACATGGATTATTTTTTGTCCTTCTTGATAAAACCTCAATAATTCTATCTGTTTCATCACTTCTTCCAATAACAGGATCCAATTTTCCCTCTTTAGCCTGTTTTGTTAAATCACTTCCAAATTGATTTAAAAATTGTATATTATTATGACTTTTTTCTTCTTTTGTACTTTTAGTATCTGTATCATAATCATTTAAAATATTAGCAATATCTGTATATATTTTGTCTACTTTAATATTTAATGCTTCTAGAATTCTTACTGCAATACATTCACTTTCTTTTAAAAGACCTATTAACATATGTTCTGTTCCTATAAAATTAGTTCCAAGTCTTTTGGCTTCTAAATAAGCATTTTCTAATATTTTCTTGGTTCTAGGTGTAAATCCTAAAACTGAAAAGTCGTCTTTTATTTTTCCTCCAATTAAAGATTCAATTTCGTCTAATATATCTTCTGGAGTTATATTTTGTTTTGCCAATGCTTTTCCAGCTATTCCATTACTTTCACATACTAATCCATACAAAATATGTTCTGTTCCAATATAACTGTGTCCTAAATCTATTGCAAGCTCATTTGATATAGACAAAACTCTTTCTCCACATTTTGTAAATTTGTAAACCATATAACAACCTCCTGGTAAATCTTACTAATAATATACACATCTTATTTTACTTTTAAACCAAAAAATGAAATTTAAGGATTGTCCTTAAATTTCATTTATCTTGGTAATTTTATAGTAAAAATTGTTCCTTTCGGATTGTTATGAGAAGCTTTTATTGTTCCATTATGAGCAGATACAATAAAACTTGCTATTGATAGACCTAGTCCACTTCCTCCAGTTTCTCTATTTCTATCTTTATTTTCTCTGTAAAATCTTTCAAAAATTCTTTTTAAACCTTCATCACTAACACCTATTCCAGTATCAGCAACCTCAATAATACATTTATTATCTTTCAATTCTGTTTTTATCTCAATAGTATCACCTTGCAGAGTATATTTAATTGCATTATCTAACAATATAATAATTAATTGATATATTTTACTAGTATCTAATTCAATATCCATATTATAGTTCAAATTTAATATTATCTTCTTTTCTTCAAATTCAGCAATTTCTGAATATGGCAAAACAAGATTTTTAATAAATTCATCTATATTTACACTTTCCTTTTGCAATAATATTTTATTAGAATCAGCTCTTGAAAGTAACATTAAATCTTTTATTAATTTACTTAGTCTTTTAGTTTCATTTAATGTAAGCATTATATCTTCAGATTTATCTATAATTTTTTTATTTGGTTCTTGTAATAACAATTCTTGTTTAGCTTGTATTATTGTAAGTGGAGTCCTTAGTTCGTGAGAAACATTTTGTACAAATTCCATTTGCCTTATCATATTATCTTTAAGTGGTTTCAATGTTTTTTGTGATAATACATAACTTGCAATAGTTGAAAGAATTATTCCTAAAAACACGGATACACTAATTATTGAAAAATAATTAGATACTAAACTTTTCTCACTATCAACATTTATTAAAAGTTGAATATATCTATTATCTTGGTCATCTTTTCTATCATAAAAAAGATTTAAAGCCTTATATGAATATTTTCCATCTAATGTTACATCATAAATTTTATCTAAGTGTTTTTGATAAAATGGAATTTCATTTATATAATTAGATAATTTTCCTAAATCATCATTATTTAAAATTTCATTTTTTGTATCTCTAATTATTACTATAATATTAGGATTTACTACTTTTTTTACTAAAACTTCCTCTTTATATTGATCTATTGTACTTTGAATCCAATCTTTTCTTACATAACCATTAAAAAGTGATGGGCTTAATATTAAATTGATTTTTTCTTCATTAAGCTGTAAAATTTGATTCTTACTTTCAATTAACGCTAAATTTGCATTTTTATAAGTAGTCATTTTAACCATTAAAAAAATAAATATTCCAAATATCACAAAAATAATTGTAAATCCTATTATGTTATAAATGACATGTTTTACTAGCCTATTTTTTAACTCACTTTGTTCTTCCATATTTTACTCTGACCAGATATAACCCACTCCACGAATAGTTTTAAAGTATTTGTCATATCCGATTTTTTTCAATTCCTTTCTTAAACCACTTGCATATACTTCAATAACATTTGTTGTAGTTTCACTATTAAATCCCCAAATTTTATCAAAAATTTGGTCTTTTGTAATTATAGTATTTTTCGAATTTATTAAATATTCTAAAACATCAAATTGTTTTCCTTGTAGTATTATTTCTTTTCCATCAGCTTCTACTTTTCTACTATTTAAGTCCAATTTTAAAGTTTTAAATTCAATAACATTTTCTTGATAATTTCCTGTTACTCTTCTAATTAGAGCTTCAACTCTCGCCACTAATTCTTCCCTATTAAATGGTTTTACCATATAATCATCTGCACCATATCTAAATCCTTTTACTTTATCTCCAATCTCATCTTTGGCTGTTAATATTAGTACTGGTGTATATATTTTTTCGCTACGTAGCTTATTTAAAACATCATATCCATTTAAAATTGGCATCATTAAATCTAATATTATAGCATCATATATTTCTTGCTTTGCATATAAAATTCCTTCTTCACCATCATATGCATGATCAATATCATATTTTTCTCCCAAACATTGCTCTATTGTTTTAGCAAGAATTTTATCATCTTCAACTATAAGAATTCTCATCTATTATCACTTCCTATTTTTATATACTATTATCATATAAAACTTAAAATAATATTAAATTTGAAATGCTGATGATACAATTGAAAAGAATATTAACACTGTAGTTGCATCTACTACTGTTGTAAGTAAAGGAGCTGCCATAATTGCAGGATCCATTTTTAATTTTTTAGCAGCAATTGGTAAAAGACAACCTAATATTTTTGAAACAATAATTGTACAAATCATTGTGCTAGACACAACTAATGCAATTTTTAATTCTCCATATTGAAGTGTAATTCTAAAAGTATTTACTATTGCAAGAACAATACCAACTAAAAGTGCAACTCTTAATTCTTTCCAAACTGCTTTAATCCAATCTTTTGTACTAATTTCATCTGTTGCTAAACCTCTTATTATAAGTGTTGAACTTTGAGCTCCACAATTTCCACCAGTTCCCATAAGCATAGGTATAAATGATACTAATATTGGAAGAGTTGCAATTGAAGTTTCAAAATGTTCTATTATTGCTCCAGTTATCATTGCTGAAATCATTAATACTAATAACCAAACAATTCTATTTTTTGCATGTGAAAATACACTTGTTTTAAAATATGAATCTTCTGTTGGAGACATAGCTGCCATTAATTCAAAGTCTTCTGATGCTTCTTCTTGCATAACATCAATAGCATCATCTATTGTTATAATTCCTACTAATCTATTTTCTTTATCTACTACTGGAACAGCAACAACATCATATTTATCAAATAATTTTACTACTTCTTCTTGATCATCTAAAGTTTGTGCTTTTATGATATTAGTTTCCATTATGTCTTTAACTTTTTCATCTCTATCTGCAACTAAAAGTGATTTTATATCAACAACACCTAACAACTTTCTATCAACAGAAAGTACATAACATTTGTAAATAGTCTCTGATTTTAATCCTTTTTTCTTTATTCTTTGAAAAGCATCATCTACTGTCATATTTTCCTTAAAATCCATAAATTCTGTTGTCATTATTGTTCCTGCTGTATCATCTGGATATTTTAAAAGTTCATTTATTATTTTTCTATCTTCTGATTTTGTATTTGCTAAAATACGTTTTACTACATTTGATGGCATTTCTTCTATTAAATCTGTTGCATCATCCATATATATTTCGTTCATTACATTTTTTATTTCTTTATCTGTTAAACAATTTATTAATCTTTCTTCATCATCTGAATCTAATTCTATGAATACTTTTGCTGCTTTTTCTTTTGGCAAAAGTCTATAAACCATTATTATTTTTTCTTCATCTAAGTCTTTAAAAATCATAGGAAAGTCAGCTTCATTTATAGTATCAAGAAATTCACGTAATTGCTTGATTTTTTTATACTCAATTAAATCTATTACTTCTTCTATTATTTTTTCATCTTTCATAAAACTTTTCCTCCTATACTATATTTTTAAAATTAAACTTGCAAGTGTAAAAAATACTGTAACTGAAAATATATCAACAATTGTTGTAATTATTGGTGATGCCATTAATGCAGGATCTAATTTTACTTTTTTGGCAATAATTGGCAAAATTCCTCCAATTAACTTTGCTGCAAGTACAACAAGTACTAGTGTAATAGCTACAACAATAGCAATTAAAAAATTTTGATACTGTATTGCAACTCTTATTCCATTTACAATTCCTAAAATAACACCAACCATTAATGCAACTCTCATTTCTTTCCAAATAACTTTTAATAAGTCTTTTGAACTTATTTCATCTGTTGCTAACCCCCTTATTATAAGAGTAGAAGTTTGAGAACCACAATTTCCACCAGTATCCATAAGCATTGGCATAAAAGCTACTAATATGGGAAGTGCAGATATTGCACTTTCAAAATATGTTGTTATAGTTCCTGTTATTGTTGCAGAAAGCATTAAGAGCAATAACCATAATATTCTAGATTTTGCATGTGATACTACACTTGTTTTAAAATATGAATCATCTGTTGTAGATGTAATACCAGCCATTAATTCAAAGTCCTCTGAGGTTTCTTCTTGCATAACATCAATAGCATCATCAATCGTTATAATCCCTACTAATCTATTTTCTTTATCTACTACTGGTATTGCAACCAAATCATATTTATCAAACATTTTTGAAACTTCTTCTTGATCTTCAAGTGTTTGAACTTCGATAACATTTGTATCCATTATTTCTTTTACTAATTGATTTGTCTCTGCAACTAAAAGATCTTTTATATCTAAAACTCCAAGCAATTTTCTATCTGTTGCTAAAACATAACAATTATATACAGTTTCTTTTTGAAGCCCTTTTTGTTTTATTACTTCAAAAGCTTTTTCTACTGTCATATTTTCTTTTAAATCTATAAATTCTGTTGTCATAAGACTTCCTGCGGTATCATCTGGATATTTTAAAAGTTCATTTATTATTTTTCTATCCTCAAGCTTTGTATTAGCAAGAATTCTTTTTACAACATTTGATGGCATTTCTTCTATTAAATCAACTGCATCATCCATAAAAATTTCATTCATTACATTTTTTATTTCTTTATCTGTTAAGCAATTTATTAATCTTTCCTGATCATCATGCTCTAGCTCTACAAATACCTCTGCTGCCTTTTCTTTTGATAAAAGTCTATAAACCATTATTATTTTTTCATCATCTATATTTTCTAAAATACTCGGGAAATCAGCACTATTTATGTTTTCTAAATATTTTCGTAAATCACTTATTCTTTTATTTTCAATAAAATTAGTTACATCTTCTATTATTTTTTCTTCTTCCATGTAATTTCCCTCCTATTCTTTATTTTCTAAGTTATTAATATATTATTATGCAATAAGTTTAAAAGTTAATTATGTAAATTTATCAAACATATTTATTATACCATATCCATATTAAAAGTCAATATTAGTCCAAAAAAGTTGAAAAAATTTGTTTTTCTAATTCTTTTTGTTTTTATTTCTATATATCTTCTTTTTTCTCTTATTTTCTTTATTTTTTATACAATTAGTTTTTTGTGCAGTATATTTATATATATAGAAATTTGATTTTTATGTTAACATATGTTATAATCTTTTTGACACTTATATTTATTTCAAAACCTGTAATTTAGGTTCTGAAATAACACATTTTAGGAGGGAACTTTATGAGAAACAAATTTATACGGAAGAATCTATTACTCTTTGTAACTGTAATTATGACTTGCCTTTTCCTCACTGGATGTTATGACGATACTGGTGGCGGTTACAATCATCATTACAACAACAATCATGGTTATGAGTATGAATATGACTATGATGATTATTATGACTATGACTATGGTTACGATGATTATTATGACTATGACTATGGTTACGATGATTATTATGACTACGACTATGACTATGGTTATGATGATTATTATGATTATGACTACGGTTATGGTTACGATGATTATTATGATTATGACTACGGTTATGGTTACGATGATTATTATAACTACAACTATTAACTTTTGAACATTTTTATCAACCAATACTAATAACAAGGAGAGTCATTTATGAAAAAAACACTTCGGAATACTACTTTAATCATCATAATGTTTTTATTCTCTTGCACATTTCTTGCAGGATGTGCAAATGTGCAGGTTGAAAAGCAAATTGTAAAAGCAGTAGTTATTGACAAAGATTACGTAAAAGCTCATTCTAAATATGGATATTATTTTGATGCTTGGAAAGGCAAATATCGGTGGAAGTTTAAAAATTTTCCTGCTGAGTATAATGTTACAATTGAATATGACGGAATTACACAATCATACAATAACCAAGAATTATACGATTCCTATAAAGTTGGTGATGAAATCGAGATGGAGCTCACTACCTACTATGATGAAGAAAATAAACTTATCACAGAAGGTTTCTATACCCCCTATCTCTCCCTCCCTTAAGCCAAAGCAGCCAATAGCCCTAGCACTATGCTAGGGCTATTGAGCATTTAATTAATAGTTTCATAAAAAAAATTAGAGGAGCATCTAAATTTTACTTTAAATACTCCTCTAATTTTAAATCTTAAAAATCAAACGACTGAAAAAACTTTTTCATCCATTCATGATGCTTTTCATCGTCTTCTTTAAAAACGCCTCTTTCTCTTGCATCTTTGATAGTTTCCTCAAATTCCTTATATAATACTTTTCTCATTTCTTCAAAGTCAATTTCTTTTTTGTCCACATATTCATTGAATTTAGCTTTTTCCCAGTCATCGCATATTTTAATCATTGCTGGACCAAGAGGGAATAAAAGTCTACATGATGTATCATCATACTTAATTATTGAATGAATTATTGCTTTCAAGTATTTTTCTTTTGCTGCTTTTCCAATTTCACTTTCATCTGATACAGTATGATAGCAATATGAAACTGACTCTTGTACTGTTGATTCACTATGTGATAGATATTCTTTACGAAGTTCTAAATCTGCAAAGCAATTCAATATTGCAATTTCAATTTCATTTGCATATTGTCTCGGAAAATCTGGCTCTTTGCAAATTCTAACCAATTCTGTTGCAGAAGCAATCCAATCATAGTTATACTTAGAATCTTCCATCACCCGTTCATACAATTCTTTGGCTGTTAAAGAATATTCTTTTCCTCTCCAACCATTAATGTGATATTTTTTTACTGCATTATACATAGTCTCCATATATTCTCTCCTCCAATAATTATTGCTGTTTACGAGTTACAATTGCCTCTCCCAAAAGGAGATTATAAATTTAATACTAAAATATATTATCATAATTTCTTTTTTATTTCAAGTAAACTATTTTGATTCCTCAAAACTTTCCTTCATATACTAAATTTCAACAAAAGCATTTACTTTTTATGTAAACAATGGTATACTAGCTATAATATTCCTAGATATCGGGAAATAAATAATGATATCCTTTTGTTTGTATCTCTTAACAATTGTGGTTCTATAATTTTAGTTGGGGTGATAAAAAACTCCAACTATTTTTATATAAAAATAGCATTTATCTAATTTCTTTGGTAAAATTATTTTGCTACAAACCATTATACCAAAGGAGGCTTAGATAAATGCAAAATAATTTTATCACAACTTTATTAGATTTAAAAGATGTAAAAGTAACAAAATTTAGAAATAGAAAGAATCGCATTAGAATTCATATTGAATTACCTATTAGAGAGCATATTTGTCCTTGTTGCCACTCTAAAACAACTAAAGTACATGATTATCGTTTTCAACTTATTAAAGATATTCCTATTTATTATAAAGATACTTTTATCTATTATAG
>CAORJJ010000043.1:0-4911 GCA_948517135.1 uncultured Clostridia bacterium
GCTTACGGTCAAGTTAGTTTTAAACTGCTCCACCCCAACTATTGACAAAGAACCTTTATATATTTTTATTATATTTATATTTTCTAAAAAACGCTAAAACGGTATAAAAATAGACTTTTATATAGTTTTTATAATGTTATATCATACTATATAAAAGTCTATTTTATGGTGGCTTCAAGTGGAATCGAACCACTGACACGGGGATTTTCAGTCCCCTGCTCTACCAACTGAGCTATGAAGCCTTATATAAAAAATATCTAGTTTGTCACTAGATATTTTGGCGACCTGGAACGGGCTCGAACCGTCGACCTCCGCCGTGACAGGGCGGCATTCTAACCAACTGAACTACCAGGCCAAAAAATGGTGGTCGCTATAGGGTTCGAACCTATGACCTCCTGCTTGTAAGGCAGATGCTCTCCCAGCTGAGCTAAGCGACCATTTTGTTAGTGGTGACCTCACTGACGTGATTTATTTTACTATATCAAAATCAGTTTGTCAACACTTTTTATTTAATTTTTATAAAAAGTGGTGGGCAGGGATGGATTCGAACCATCGTACGCTCTCGCGGCCAGATTTACAGTCTGGTGCCATTAACCACTCGACCACCTACCCATGTGTTCTCTCAAGCACGTATCTTATTATAATAGTATTTTATAATCTTGTCAATAGTATTTTTTAAATTTTTTAATTTATTTATATGTGCTTGAGAGTTCTTTCTTTTATATGAAAACATTCATTATTTGATATAAAATTGGAAGTTGCATTAATATAATTGTTGTAAATAAATATTTTTTATTTGTTTCTATCTTAGTTTTATTTATAATAAATATCAATATTGATACAACTGGTATAAAATATCTTCCCTGTATTCCTTCTATAACATCTTTTCCTATCTCAAATAATGAAGTCCATTGTATATATATTGCAGTTACTATCAAAATGCCAGTTCCAAGTATTATTAATCCAGTCCAAATCTTTCTTAAATTATTTAACTCCAATTGTTTTTCTTCTTCATTTATAAATAATGACATTATTAATGCAATACTAATTATATATGAAATTATTGGATATACTGTTGTTTTAGCATGACACATTAATTCATTTCCTGTACAAAGTTGAAATATAAACCAATCACCTTTTTGTGTTATTGTTCTTATTATAATTCCACAATATTCAAATGGATTTTTTAAAATAAATTCCATCTGTTCTTTAGAAGAAGAATTTGAATCTACTAATTTTGTACTTCCTACAATAAGCCATGCAAAACTAATTATTGTACTTATAAGTATCGTTAAAACAATAAATTTTTTCCAAGATTTTTTATTTTCAAAATTTTCTTCTTTAAGTAATAAAACTAATGTTACAAGTGGTAAATATACAATTTTGCACAATGCAATTAAACAGGCTAAAAATATCAAAAGTATATTTTCTTTTTTACTAATTTTCTCTTTCAAATATACTTTCCTATAAATAATAGCAATAAACAGCATACAAATAGCATTTGTAACTGTATCTCCCGAAATACATACTGCTGAAAATATATTAATTGGAAGTAAGCATAACATCATAAAAAAGACTTTCTTATTTGGAATTATTTTTATAGCCAATGCACAAATAGTTACCCAAAAAATATATCCTGTAAGTCTTCCAATCATTCCAATTATAATTATATTATCACTAATAACTCTACCTATTGTTACTCCAAGCGCTTGTGGTATGTATTGGATTGGGGCATATAATTTGATATTCCAATATTCATCTATTAAATCATATTTTGATTCAGAATTCATACTAAATGCTTCAAATTCATTAATATAATTATCATACTTTTTAATTGCTTCAGGTGCATTATTTTTATAATCTATTAATTTTGAAAAAGCTAATGGAAACATTGAATCTTCTTGCAATTTTATATTTGTATATTTTTGAGAAATCTTAAATACTCGCAAAAAATGTGATACTTCATCTGTTCCACTTCCAAAAGGAGTTACTATAAAATAACCTAACCCTAATACTGTTGCTAAAATTATAAATTGCTTATATATTTCTAATTTACATTTATTTGCTATAATAAGTAGTATATCAATTCCTATTGTTAATATTACCATACTAATTTGAATTATATTATTTACTTTTGAAAAAACATCATTTCTAAAATATAAAAATATAGTTATTGCAAATATCCAATATAAAACTTGAAATATAATATCTTTCAAATTAATCTTTTTTAGTATTTGTAGCCTTTCTTTTTCCATGTTTTAGTTCTCCTTATATAATTTATAACATTATAACACAAATTATAAAAAGTGGACATATGCCCACTTCTATTTTTTATATAAATTTTCATCTTGTATCAAATTATTTGAACGTGCACCTCCAATTATCTCACCTGTTGTACAATCTATAAAATATGTAAATTCTGATGATGCAAATTCATCAAAATTATATTGAATAACAACACACCACACTTTCCTAACTCTTTCTTCTGTTTTATATTTTTTGGCATCATCTTTAAGTTTTATTTCTCCATCATCTGTTACTTCATAATTTAATCTATTATTTTCATATTCTTCTTTGAAATTTTCTCTTAAATATACAGCTTCATTCATTTTTCTTATTCTAAGTTCTGCTAGTGTTCCTACTATCTCTCTTTCTTTCTCTATTTTCTTGTCTTTCTCAGTAGCTATTTGTATAGCCTGTTCTTTAGTTATTTTTTCCTCATTTTCTTCATAAACGTCTCTTCCAAAACTCAAACTATATAATCCATTTATTGTAGGCACCCAGCCAATATCTACTATTTCATTTTCATTAAATAAATTGTCATATTTCTTACAAAATGTAGAATACCAAATATATGATTCCTCATCTGTTTCCATATTTCCGCCTAATTTAACAAGCTCATATTCACCATCTTTATCTTCATTATATTTTTCAAATAATTCAAATGCAGTTTTTCGAGCCTCTTCCTTTGTTATTCCATAATTATATGGAATTTTATAATTCCAACTTGGAATTTGCATATAATCAAGTTTACCTATTTCAGCATTAATTTCAATAGTAACATTTTTAGAAAACATTCTCCACATATTTTTATCTTCATAATAATTTTTCTGTAATGCAAAACTATCTATTTCTTGATATTCAAATCCTGCTTTTTCTAGATATGATGTTGCAATTTTCTCTGCTTCCTCTTCTGAAATACATTTGCTTTTTTCTTCTTCTGTTAATTCTCTTATAATTTTATATGCTTTAGGTTCTTTCCATATCTTTTCATAAACTACTGTTCCTGTTGCATAAACTAATCCACTTGTAATTCCAATTACAAAGATAAAACTTGCAACCATTTTTAATACATTCCTTTTAGGTATTTTCATTTCTTCTTTTTGAAAGTTAGATATAGCAACATTAAGTTTAAACTTTTCAAATAATTCTTTATTATCCATTTGTTATACCTCCCTTTCTTTTAAAACTTTTTTTAACTTTTTTCTTATTCTAAATAGTCTAGATTTAACTTTTGATTCAGAAATATTAAGCATTATAGAAATTTCTTTTACTCTTTTTTCGTCATAATAATATGCAATAAATATTTCCTTATCATCAGATTTCATTTTATTTACTTCTTCTAATACAGCTCTATTTTTTTCATTCTGAGAAAATATTAATTCTATATTTTCCAAACTAACAAGTTTTTCATCATAATCTTGAATATTTTCTACAACTTTTAATTTTCTATATTTTTTTCTAATTAAATTTTTAGTAATTCCTGCAATATATGGCGACATATTGCAATCTCTTATTAACTTTTCTTGATTATTCCAAATAGTTAAAAATACATCTAGCATTATCTCTTCTATATCTTCCTCAGATAAATTAAAACTAAATTTTCTAATTATTGTAAGTATATAATTTGTATAATCATTCATTAAAGCTTCAACTTGTAATACATCATCTATAAAATAATTATCTATCTTTGTTTGCACGTTTTTCTTCCCCTATTTTTTTGTTATTTACATTAGTATATTACCATGATTCAAAAATAAGTTGCAAAAAAAGTTAGCAAAAATTGCTAACTTTTTGTTTTGTATTATTCGAATGTAACTTTTATTTTAAGTTTTTTATCATTCCCTACTTTTTTTGTTAAAATATCTTTTCTTCTATAAATTGATAATATAAATGCAATCATCATCATATTAAC
Source organism: uncultured Clostridia bacterium (assembly GCA_948517135.1). Taxonomy (GTDB): domain Bacteria; phylum Bacillota; class Clostridia; order TANB77; family CAG-508; genus Scatovivens. The sequence continues at coordinate 4,196 of CAORJJ010000043.1, forward strand.
AACAAGACCATTTAATCCATAAGATACAAATGGTAAATTTAACCCAATTATAGGAATTAAATTAAAACTCATTAATATGTTAAATAATGCTTGTAATAATATAAAACTTCCCAATCCAATAACTAATAACCTTCCAGTTTCATCTCTTATATTCTTGCAATCTAATATTATTTTTATTGCAAGTAAAATTACTGCCATAATTACTATTGCAGTATATACAGATCCACAGTTTGCAATTAATGATATTAAAGGAAAATCTGTTCCATCTCCAAAGTATTCTAAAATGACATCATCCATTTCTACTCCTGAAAACATATTAGAATTTTCAAGAACATTTCCAATTATTATATTAACCCAACCAATTCCTCTAGGATCATCATTGCTATATAAGGCTATTATTCCTCTTTGTAATCTACTATATATACCATTTTGTGTAAATAAAATAGATAGAATTAATATTATTGCTAAAGCGAACAATATTCCATAAAATTTTATTAAACTAGCTTTTATATTTGGCAATTTTGCAATATGTGCTGTAGTAATAATTATATATGAGAATGCTAATATTAATGCCATAGCTATATGATTTAATGATGAAATTATAAAAATTGAAAACAAACTTAATCCTGCCAACATCAAAATATCTACTCTAAATTTAAAATTAATTTTTCCTATATTAATATTAATGTATTTACTATTTAAATTTTTTATAAATC
>CAORJJ010000043.1:4921-10806 GCA_948517135.1 uncultured Clostridia bacterium
AGACAGAAAGTATACATATATTAGTTGGATCAACGTTACGAGCAAACCATAAATATTTTCTTCCTAAACATTCATGTCCAAAAAATAATGTAGTAAGAATTACTATAGTTGATATTCCATATATTAATTTGGGATATTTTAAAATTCTTCTATAATCAAGAAAATAAATTCCAATACATAAAATAATTCCTAAAATAAAATATATAATATGTTGTTCTAAACAGTAATTTTGTGTTTTCTGTTCTTTTATAATTGTTATTAAAAATCCAAATCCTATCAATATTGCGACTAATAAAGTTAATATCCAATCAAATTTAGGCTTATGTATTTTGTTTAATTTTTTGCCTATTTCCTGAGCTTCTCCCATATTTGAAACAGCTTTTTCTTCAGCTATTCTTTCTTCAAAACCCTTTTTTATGTATTCATCTTTTTGTTCCTCTATATGTAAGCTTAACTCTTCTGAAATATCTTCTCTTATTGGTTTATACTTTATTTCATTGCAAACATTTTCTAAAAATTCTTTAATAAGCAAATGAAACACCTCCTAATACGGCATTTATTCCATTGCTAAATACTTTCCATTCTGCTTTTTTATCTTCTAAATGTTTTCTGCCATCTTTAGTAATTGAATAATATTTTCTTTTCTTTCCACTTGTTTCATCCCAATAAGATGTTATTAAATTTTTTTCTTCTAATGAATGTAGTATTGGATATAATGTTCCCTCTTTTAATTCAAATACATTTTGAGACTTTTCTTTTAATGTTTTTATCATTTCATATCCATACATATTTGAATTTAATAGCAAATTTAAAACCATCATACTTGTACTTCCTTTTAAAAGTTCTTTATTTACCTTCATAAAACTTGCCTCCTTTTATATACATAGTCCTCTAAGGTATTGGAATAGCGCTTTTTTCCAACTCTAATAAGTGCACTTATTAGATAAAAATATACCTAGATATACAATGTATTTTTGTACATTGTATATCTAGGTACTATTTTTGTCAATATTATAAATCAATTTTTTCTTCTTTGTTTTCTTTCAAATCATATATTCTAATATCACTTGTTTTTCCATCATTTTCATTTAGACTCTCCTTAATACAAGTATTTGGCAATTACTTTTGATAAATTAAAATCTCTAAAATCCATTTTTTCATTTTCTAAAGACTCATGCATTTTAGATAAGTATTTAGTCACATTTTCTCTTATAATTTCTTCTTCAGGAGTATTTGATTTTGAATCTCTTATTCTAATTAACTGTTTAATTGCATCTGTATCTGTTTCTTTTTTTATGTATTCAAGATCAAAAACACCAGTTTGAAAATATCTATCAACATTATTTTTAGCAATTATATTATCTATATTTGAAAAATTAACTATAAGATACATACTAATTATAATACCAATATATACTTTTTGAAGATTAATTTTTTTATCTATTACATATATAATTGTAGGTATTAATAGTATTGTCTCAGTTAGTAATGCAACATAAACAAGTAATCTTAAATGAGTATAACCATATGCTGATTCATATAAATGCATTCTATATGCTGATGAAAGTAAAATTATAAATGTTTCAAAAATCATTATTAAGCTCATTACATTAATAAATTTATTTTTTTCATGTTTTTTAGCAATTAATATTACTACTAAATTTATAAAAGAGACAATCATTAATTGGAAAAAGCCTTTTCTTGCATATTGTGAGTAATTGATAACATCTCCTTTTCCCATAAATAATGAATGAATTTGAATAAAACAAAATAATACATAAACTATATTTAATGTTCCTAAAATCATTTTTATTGTTGTATTCTCTGTATATTTACATTCTTTAATCTCCTCATCTTCTGGTTTATATTTAAGTAAAATATGATAAAAAAATGATGAAAAATATATGAATAATACAGCTATAAGTGCCAATTTTAAAATAATAGTACTTAATTCAAATTTTCCAATAAAGTTCACAAAAGTATTAAGCATTTCTATAAAAATTTTCCCAAATATTTCATCTGCTGAAGCTAATAATACAATTATTATTAATACAATTGGAATAGTAATTAATAATCCTTTTACTACATTACTTTCTTTTTTATCATTTGTTTTCATTTTAAATTTAAAAAAAATATCTTCTTTATAATTTTTCATAGTTTCTTCAATATAAGTTAATGGCTCTATTACTAATTCCATAAACCTCCAACAGAATTTATCTATATTCAAAGATTTTTCCATAAATTCAATTACCATTAAAATAATTAGTGCTGGTATTACTATAAGATTTAGTGTATTAAAAAATAAATTGTTAAATATAAAATATGTACTTGAAAGTAATACAATAGGAATAATTAAAATTTTTGATTTTTTATATTTTATTTGATTTCTGAATTCTAATAGATTTATTAAAAAATATATAAACGGAACTATTAAAAGTAACATTGATAAACCTATATTCTTTCCCCAAAACAGCACTACTAACCATATACTAATTAGTAATGATGTAAAAAATATTTTTTTCATTTCTATTCTCCTTTTTGATATTCTAAAATATCTCCAGGTGTACAATCTAACACTTCACAAATTGCATCTAAAGTTGAAAACCTTATTGCTTTTCCTTTATTATTTTTTAGTATTGATAGATTAGCTTGAGTAATTCCAATCTTCTCAGCAAGTTCACCGAGAAGATATCTTTCGTTTTGCCATCATAACATCTAAATTTACGATTATCATTATTTTGCCTCCTATTTTTATTTATATTGTTAAATCGTTTTCTTTTTTATATTCTAAAGCTTTATTAAATAATTCAGATAAAATATATAATGCTATTGTAACTCCAATAAATAATATAGTCATAAATGCCAAAACTAATATAAATGCAATAAACATTCTTACTACAATTGCTTCATATAAAAAGTCTAAAATCCAAAATATAGAAGCAATAGCAGATATTTTTTGTGCTTTTCTTAATCTTTTTACTGTATTTTCTGAAAATGGATCACTCATTTTTAAGGAATCAAATAAACCAATAAATTGATATATTATTAGCAACAAGCAAATTGCATTTGGATAGAATATTACAATATTAGGATTTATATTCATATATACATTTCTTAATATAATTGGAAATATAATTAAAATTAAAATTCCAATTACAAAAACAATTTGTAAAATTATTTTCAAAAAATTACCTAATCCTTTTTTACCTAGAATCTCCATATTATTTCCCTTTTTTAAAATATAATTAGAAATTTATATTTATAAACTTCTAATTTTTTATACTCACAATATATCATCACGTTTTTTGTTTGTCAATATTTTTTTATTGTTTTTCGATAAGTATTTTATCATTTCCTTCACAAAAAATGCACTAAATTAATTTAGTGCATTCAAATCTTTTAATCTAAAATGATATGTAATTTTCTTCCAATTTTCATTATAAAATTCAAGCCCATCTTCTTCTCTATTCGGTTGTGCTCCATTATGTATTAAATATGGAACTCCTTTTTCATTTCTCTTATCTGAAATAATTCCAACATGATCATTTGAGAAAACAACAATATCTCCTGGTTGCCATTCTTCTATTTTACTTAAATCTGTTGTAAGCGATATATGATTTCTTTCAAAATATACTATTAAGTTTGGAACTCTTCGAAAATCAATATTAGAATCAGGTTTCCCCTCTACTCTTGGATATAAATATACATTATTTTTTATATCTTCATCTATCATATCTTTCAGAAGATATCCTGCATTTTTTAATGCTCTCCAAATAACATCTGTACATACTCCCTCATTATCAGGTGGATATCCACCTGAATAATATGCACTTCTATATGTTGGTTTATTTTCTGCATCTATTTTTGCCCCTTCTAAAATATCAGTATAATCATCAATTCCATCATTATCATAATCTGTATTTGATTTTATTGTTTCAATTCCAAAATCTTCTGCATAATAAACTTTTGGATGGGGCATAAAATCCTGTATAATTGAATGAGAAACTGTTTTATATTTTAAAGCCAAAACTGATACTATAATTGTAAATAAAACAAATATTATTATAAATATTAAAAAAATTTTTCTCCCCATATTATTCACCTTTATTTAACAAATCTTATTTTCTTTATATCAAAAAAGATAAGAATTTTCAATATAAGATAAAAAAAGAAGCAGTATATAAATACTACTTCTTGGTGCGCCCTCAAGGATTCGAACCTTGGACCCACCGGTTATGAGCCGGTTGCTCTGACCAACTGAGCTAAGGGCGCAGGCGTTTATTGCTTAACGCAAGATTAATTATAAACGAACACTGCTTATATGTCAAGTAAATTTTTAAAATTTTTTAAATAATTTTGTGTACAAAAAATAAAGGTATATTTCCCCCTTACTTATTTTTATATTCTTCTTAAAACTGCAATAATTATTTTCTTTGGTCCTGGTTTAACAAACTTATAATCACCTAAATAATTCATTAAAAATTTCTCATCACAATCATAACACATCTTATCTGTTGCATTTGTTATATTGCATTTTATATTATTTACAGAAGTTTTATTTATTTTTGCAACTAATGGATATATATTTTTTTCAAGATTATAATCATAGTACTCTTTTAAATTATTAATTATACATATTGTATCTACTAAATACTTTGTTCCTTTATATGAAAAATTATATTTTAATCTTTTTAATTCTTTCACAATTTTATTTCTAACATCACTTTTTTGCTCATTCTGATTTTTTTCTAATTCTGTTAACATTACTTTTCCCCCTAAAAATTTCCTATACTTATTAGATACTATTTATTAGTAAAAAGGATTCAAAATTTTTATCTTTTTTTATCTTTTTGTCATATATTGTGTTTTTTATGATAAAATTATCACAACTTTTTCAATGGGGGGAACCTTGTAAAAGTTTATATACACAGTTATTAGTAGAGCTTCTTTAAAATTTATTAAAGAAGCTCTACTTTATTTTTTTAAATTTAATTTTATTTCTTTATCTTTATTAGTTTTTATATATATTTCTAATTCTTCTAAATTCTCTTGAAATTTACCAATATCATATTCTATATATACCTTCCCTCTTTTTACATCTTGATTTCCTAGTGATATATTTCTATATCTATATTCTTTTCCACTTTTATCTTTTAATATAATTCCTTGTTTTTCACTTATAATATTTGAATCAATCATTTCTCTAAAAGTTATATCAATAGTAAAAGTTAGTTCGGTTAGTTCTGCTGATATGTTCTCTATTAATTCATTTTCTGTAACAGTATAAACTTCAGTACTTCTATTTAACATTTTTTCATTTAACTCAATTTCAAATTCCCATTTTCCATGTATTGTTTTATACACATTATCATCTTTAACAATAATACTTTTTATCTCAAAATATATTTTATCAAAATTATTATACTTATCATCTAAATTGTATAGTATAGATTCATAAAATGTATTTTCTCCTATTTTTCTAGATTCTTTTTCCCTTCTAAAAACATTTATATGCATTTTTTCTATATTTTTAGAATTGTTAGTTTTTAAAATACATTCATCTAACATTACATTTGAATATGTTCTATCACCCTTATACTCAAATGTAATATCTGCTGTTTTATCATCTAAAACTAAATGATTAACTTTTATCCCAATATCATTATCATAAACATAATTCATATCTACACTTTGAATATATCTATTTTCAACAGCAGCATCTATTGCTTCAGTCGTATTGGTAAACAAATTATCTCTAGAATTTATAAGTCCATCTGCAATTGCAACACCACTAGTTACAACTCCAATAGAAATAATATATATTGCTATCTTTTTTAAATTATTAATGATATTTTTCTTACGATTATTAAAAGCATTATATACAA
>CAORJJ010000043.1:10816-17069 GCA_948517135.1 uncultured Clostridia bacterium
ATATACAACTTTTTTTGTAGATTCAGGAATATAATTATTTTTACTAAAGTACTCAAACATTAAATTATCAATTTCATCAAAATCATGATTTTGACTCATAATTTTATTCCTCCTTTACAATCGTTTTTTATTTTTGTTTTTGCTCTAAACAATCTTGTTTTTATTGTATTTACATTTTCTCCTAAAATATCTGCAATCTCACCAGTTGTGTACTTATTGTTATAGTAAAGTACAACTACAATTTTTTCATCATAACTTAAAGTAGATAATAATGATTCAAAGTCTAGTCTTGAATCTACTTTTGAGGTTGTATTTTCAAAAAAATTATATTCTTTATGTTTAGCCATTTTTTTTACTATGTTTAATTGTTTACTATTATCATTATAAATAATATTACATTCATTAATAAGAATTTTTATTATCCATGTTTTAAAATATTCTTTATGTTCTAGTTTCTTTAAATTTTTATAAGATTTTAGTATAGTTTCATTAATTGCATCATTTATATCTTCTATGTTATCCAATCTAGCACCGTGCTATTTTGAAAAGGTCTGATATAATTATATTAATTAATAAAACATACGCATCTTTATTTCCATTTAGTGCTTCATCTATTAATTCATTCAATATATTACTCCTATATTTAAAATTTAACTTTTACTATAATATCACAGATTCTAGTAAAGGTAAAATAAAGTATTATTTTTACTTTTCTAAATTATCGCTTATTATAACACCTCTGTGTATAATTAACAATATTATGTTTTACATTTAATAAAAATCTTTATTTTTAAGCATTTTTATGTTATTATAACGTTTAGTATTATATTTCGAAAACAATATATAATAAATATAAAAGGATTTTAACATGGATTTAAAAAGTTTAGAAAAATTAGAATTTAATAAAATATGTGAAGTATTAATGGAGTTTTGCATAACCTATATAGCTCAAAACTATGCAAAAGAATTAAAACCATATTCTCAAAAACAAGATATAATTAAAGCACAAAAACAAACTTCAGAAGCATCTACTCTTCTTTATAGAAAGGGATCTATTCCAATTTTAGAAATTGAAGATATCACTACTCATATAAAAAAATTAGAAAGTAGTTTATTTTTATCAGCCAAACAATTATTAGATTTATCTTTAATTTTAAAAATATCAAATAACTTAAAAGATTACTTTTTTAGTACTGAAATTGATATGAGAGAATTTACAAATTTAGAAGGATTATTTAGTAATATATATATAAATCCTTCTATTGAAAAAACTATTTTTTCTGCAATTATTGATGAAAACACTATTTCAGATGATGCTTCTAATAATTTAAAAATAATTAGAAAAAATATTAGGAATAAAGAGCAAGAAATTAGAAATAAGTTAAATTCTCTTATTCGTTCAAAATATGTACAAGAATCTGTTATTACTATGCGTTCTGGTCGTTTTGTTATTCCAGTAAAAAATGAATATCGTCAAGAGATAAAAGGATTTATTCATGATATTTCTTCTAGTGGCTCTACTGTTTTTATTGAACCTATTGCAATTTTTGAATTAAATAATGATTTAAACAAATTGAAAAATGAGGAAAATCTAGAAATTGAAAAAATTCTGCAAAAACTTTCTGCTTTATTTTTTCCAATTATTGATAATATTAAAAACAATATAAATTTAATTGGATTAATAGATTTTATTTTTGCTAAAGCTAAATACTCAAATTCACTAGATGCCACAGAACCTCTAATAAATGATGAAAAAATCATAGATTTAAAACAAGCTTGGCATCCTTTATTAAATAAAAATCAAGCTATAAAAAATAATATCCCTCTTGGAAGAGATTATACTAGCTTAATAATAACAGGTCCTAATACTGGTGGTAAAACAGTTACTTTAAAAACTGCTGGTCTTTTGGTAGTTATGGCTATGAGTGGTCTTCATATTACAGCAAAAGAAAATAGTAGTATTTTTATTGCTGATAATGTTTTTGCTGATATTGGTGATGAACAAAGTATTAGTGATTCTCTAAGTACTTTCTCTTCTCACATGACAAAAATTGCTCAAATTTTAGATAATGCAACAGAAAATAGTTTTATTTTACTTGATGAACTTGGGTCTGGTACAGATCCTGTTGAAGGTTCAAGTTTAGCAATAAGTATTTTAGAAAAATTGCATAATCTAAATGCAATTACACTTTCAACAACACACTATTCGGAATTAAAACATTTTGCCTTAGTTACTAATGGTTTTGAAAATGCCAGTGTTGAGTTTAATTTAGAAACATTATCACCTACTTACAAATTATTACTTGGAGTTCCTGGAACTAGTAATGCGTTTTCAATTAGTAGAAAATTAGGCATCTCAGAAGAAATTATAAATAGAGCTAAACAATTTATAAATCAGGAAAAAATAAATATTGAAGAATTACTTACAAGTATTTATGAAGATAAACGTATTATAGAGGCTGAAAAACAAAAAACAATTGAGAATTCTCAAAAAGTTGAAGTATTAAAATCTTCTCTTGAGTTTGACTTTTCAAAATTACAAAAAGAGCAAAAAGATATCATAAACAAAGCAAAATCTGAAGCTAGAGATATTTTACTTTCAGCAAAAGATGAAGCAAATGAAATTATAAAAGAACTTGAAAATTCATCAAATTCAAAAGAATCAAATAAATTAAGAAATAAATTAAATGAAAAGATAGATGATTTGAATATTATTAATTCTACAAATGAGGAAAACTTTAAACCTTTAAATTTTGACAATTTAGAAATTGGTATGAAAGTATTTGTTAATAAGATTAATCAAGAAGGAAACATTTTATCTATTTCAAAAGATAAAAAAATACAAGTTGCACTCCCTCTTGGAAAAATGTTTTTCGATATTAAAGATTTACAAATTTCTACTTCTATACCAAAAGAAACTATTTCAAAAAAAGATTATTCTTCAAGAAAAGAATTTAAAGCAAAATCAATTTCATCTGAAATTAATGTAATTGGTCAAAATGTAGATGAAGCTTGCTTTTCTATTGATAAATACTTAGATAACTGTGTTTTAAGTGGACTTCCTTCAATTAGAATTGTTCATGGCAAAGGCACTGGTGCACTTCGCACTGGAATTCATAAATTTTTGAAATCACATCCACATGTAAAATCTTTTAGAATTGGTACTTTTGGAGAAGGAGAAATGGGAGTTACAATAGTTGAATTAAAATAAAAAAGTGGAGATTAGTTCTCCACTTTTTTTACACTTTTATTTGCTAATTCTTTTAATTTTTGGTTAAATTCAGGAAACTCCTTACTTAGTCTTACTGGTTTTCTATCATTATCTAAAAAACAATGTTCTGAAAAGCCCTTTAATACTAACTTTCCTGTTTTAATATTTTCCATTTTGTATTCTATTATTAATCTTACTCCTTTAAACTCTTTAATCAACACATCTATAGCTATTTCATCATTAAAAGTAGTAGTATCTTTATATTCACAATTTATACCTATAACTGGGGAAATTATGCCATCACTTTCTAATTTATCATATCCAAAGCCAATACTTTCTAAAAAATATATTCTTGCCTCTTCCATCCATCTAATATAATTAGAATGATGAGTAATTCCCATTTTATCAGTTTCATAATAATTTACTTTATGTATGTATTTTTGCATTTTATACCTCTTCTAAACTGCGCTTAATTGCCTTGCATTTTTAACAACTTTATAATCATCTATATTTATAACATCATTTGCAGGAGCAACATAATCTCTAAGAAGTCCAGCATAAACAACCTTTGCTTTTAATGCTTTAAAATCTTCAGGTTTTATAGGTTCTGGTAAATCTGTTTTTACTCTTGATTTATCTAAAACATATTTTACAAATTCAGCACAATAAAATGATTTATTATATTTTAATCTTATATGTATTCCTGCTGCAAATAATCCTAATATGTTAAATGTATAATCTTTTCTATGATCTTGAATATCACAAATTACTTTTTTCAATTTTTCATATTTTTGATCTTCTACTGATAAAGAATAAACTTTACTTACTGTATTTTTAAATCTCTTGAATGTTCCATCATCAATATACTCATGGACAAATCCACCTATAAAAGGATTGTATGGATTTAATCTCCCAAAACTATACATATTTTTTAATTCTCTATCTAATGCAATAGATACATGAGCAAATTCGTTTCCAGTAAAAGATTTTATAATTCTAGACAACATTGTTCCTGTATAAGTTAAAACTATATAGATATCTTTCATTTCCTCACAACCTTTTTAAGTATTTTATATTATAATACACATTATAACACAATATATGAGAAAAATATATTAATATTATATTAAATTTTTTTATCTAATATAAGTTTCATTTCTTCTTGTCTTTTTACTTTTTTTGTTGTTGTTTTTATAAGCTCTTCACTAGTTACAATCAAATATTGTATATGTTTATATCTTGGAAAAGTTGTATTTAATTTTTTTATTTCACTCCAAATAATTTGATGTATTTCCTCTTCGCTTTTTCCGTTATATTTCTCTTTTATAACCTCTTTACTATATACTACTTTTACAGATAATTTTACATCAGTTTTATCTTTTTCATCTGGCATACCAAATACCATTGATTCTCCTACTAATTCAATTCTATTTACTAAAGTTTCTAGTTCTTCTGGAAAAACTTTTTTACCATTTTTTAAAACTATTAAATTTTTATTTCTTCCAGTAATAAATAATCTTCCCTTTAAGTCAATATATCCTAAGTCTCCAGTATAAAACCAACCATCTTTTAAAACTTCATTTGTTATTTCTGGCATTTCATAATAACCAAGCATAACATTGGGTCCTTTTACTCTTATTTCCCCGATTCCTTTTTCATCTTTATTTACAATTTCAATAGTATCATTAATCATTGGAACACCAACTGATCCATTTTTCATTACATTATAATTTTCAGCACAAATTACTGGTGATGTTTCACTAAGTCCATATCCTTGAAGAGTTGTTATTCCTAAATTATTAAATCCCTGTAAAATCTTTGCATCTGCTGGAGCTCCACCAATTATTACAAATCTTAAATTTCCTCCAAGAGCATCCAAAATTTGTTTAAATAATTTTCTTCTAATATCTATATGTAATTTTAATAAGAAATTGCTTATCTTTGTTACATTTTTTATAAGATTTGTTTTTTCTTGCTTTTCGATTTCCTTCATTAATGCTTTATAAATAGCTTCTACTAAAACAGGTACTCCAACAAAAACTGATACTTTGTATTCGTTTAAATTTTGTTTTATATATCTTAGTCCATCTGGAAATGCTGTCTTTACTCCACATGCAAGCATCATAATTAAGCAAGTTGAACCAAAAATATGATGAAATGGTAAAAATGCAATATTTACATCTGATTCTCTAATATCTTCTACTGATTGTAGGGCATATATGTTTGAGGCAATATTTTTTTGAGAAAGCATAACTGCTTTAGATTTTGATGTTGTTCCTGAAGTAAATAATAATATATTCATTATATTTTCATCAATTTTAGCATTTATAAAATCTGTATTTCCTTCTTCAATTAGTTCTTCACCTTTTTTCATAAGTTCCTTAAAAGATTTATATCCACTTTTTTCATTCATGCAAATATATTCTGTTAAATTAGTATTATTGTTCTTTTTTATTTGATTAATTTCTTCTATTAGTTTTTCATCAAAAATTATACAATCTACTTTACTTCTAATTAAAGAATTTTCAAGTTCATCATATTGTAAATCCTTATCTAATGGAACTGAAACAATTCCTCCTAAAAGATTTGACAAATGACCAATTACCCACTCATATCTATTTCTTCCGATTATAGCTACTCTTTTTCCTTTAAGATCTAAATTATATAATGCTGTACCAAATTTATTAATATCTTCAAGTAATCTTTTATAAGTTACATTCTCATATTCTACATCTTTATTTTCTTTATGCTTTATAACAAATGCAATATTTTCAGAATATTTTTTTGCAGAATTATAAACAATTTCCTTAATATTGTTAAATTCTTTTACATCAAAAATTTTTTCATTTTTCATATTTTCTCTCCAACTTTACTTTGTATTATATACAAAATAATTTTATATTTTCTAATATTATTTATATCATAAAAAGTATGAAAAATCACTAGACTAGTTGGTCAGTATAAAATAATATATCATTCAATTCCATTTAATCTAAAGTAAAAAACTAGATATGGTAATATTTTACATATCTAGTTTTATCT
>CAORJJ010000044.1:0-5426 GCA_948517135.1 uncultured Clostridia bacterium
GAATTAATTAAAAATTCAGTAATAAAAGAATATAAAAAAGGTAGTATTATTCATAGTGAAAACAATGAATGTTTAGGAATGATGATTATTACTCAAGGACAAATACGAACATGTATTGTTTCAGAAGAAGGTAGAGAAATAACACTATTTAAACTTTCTAAAAATGATGTTTGCGTATTATCAGCAGATTGTGTAATAAAGCAAATAACTTTTGATACATTAATGATAGCTGAAACAGATTGCAAAATTTTACTTATTAATGTTAGCTATTTTAATCAATTAATAAATCAAAATATATATGCTAGATGTTATACATATGAGTTAATATCAGAGAAATTTTCAAATGTTATGTGGGTAATGAAGGAAATATTATTTGATAAATTTGATAAAAGATTAGCTTCATTTTTAATTAAAGAAACACAAAAAAATAATAATTTAAAAATTCAAGTTACACAAGAACAAATTGCGAAGGATTTAAATACTGCAAGAGAAGTTGTATCAAGAATGTTAAAAAGATTTGAAGTAGATGAAATAATTGAAATTCAAAGAGGTGGAGTTAAAATATTAAATTTAGAAAAATTAAAGGAACTCTCTTTTTAAGAGAGTTTTAGCATATTATAAAATTTTTTTCTATATGTGACTAAGTCACAGAAATAAATTAATGTAAGTGTTAAAATATATTCAAGATAAATATTAGGAGGTAAATGTTATGGCAGTAAAATTAAATGAAGACAAGGAAGTTGTAAAAACAGTTCAAGATGGTTTAAAAAGAACTGGTGGATATTGTCCTTGCAGACTAGAAAAAACACAAGATACAAAATGTATGTGTAAGGAATTTCGTGAGCAAATAAAAGATCCAAATTTTGAAGGATATTGTCATTGTTTACTTTATTATAAATCAAATTAAAAGGAGAATATATTATGGTAGAAATTAATTTAACAGAGAAAAATTTTGAAGAAGAAGTATTAAAAGAAGAAAAATTGGTATTAGTAGATTTTTGGGCAACTTGGTGCGGACCTTGCAAAATGCTTGCACCAGTACTTGCAGAATTTGCTGAGGAACATAAAGATAAGCTTAAAGTAGGAAAAGTAAATGTTGACGAACAAAGAGATTTAGCAATCAAATATAATATTACAAGTATTCCAACATTAATCTTATTTAAAAACGGAGAAATTATAAATATTTCAGTAGGATTTCACTCTAAAGCAGAATTAGAAGAAATAGTAAATATTTAGTATTAAAGCTAGAAATTTTATTTCTAGCTTTTTTATAAATATGACATACTATGTCATATTTATATGTTATAATCTATTTCAAAGGAGAAAACTATGCAAGTAAATAATAGATTATTTGAAATATTATATATATTACTTCAAAAGAAAAAAGTTACAGCAAAAGAACTTGCTGAAAAATTTGAAGTATCTACAAGAACAATATATCGAGATATTGAAGCATTAAGTAGTGCTAATATACCAATTTATATGTCAAAAGGAAAAGATGGAGGAATAGGAATTTTAGAAGAATATGTTCTAAATAAATCCATTCTTTCAGAAGAAGAGCAAAATCAAATTTTATTTGCTCTTCAAAGTTTAGAAAAGATGAATGGTAATAGTGAAAAAGATATTTTAGAAAAAATGAGTACAATTTTTAATAAAAAAGTAACTGATTGGATTAAAATTGATTTTTCTAATTGGTCACCTTCAAAAGAAAATGCATTTCAAATTATCAAATCTGCAATATTAAACAAACAATTAATAGAATTTACGTACTATAATTCTACTGGAGAGAAAAGTTTAAGAATAGTTGAACCATTACAAATTTGGTTTAAAGATAAATCTTGGTACTTAATAAGTTATTGTAGATTAAAAAAAGATTACAGATTTTTTAAATTAACAAGAATGAAAGAAGTCAAGCTATTAGAAGAACATTTTCAAAGAGAAATGCCAGAGCAAAATGAAGAAGAAAAAGAGATTAAAAATATTATATTAGAATTAGAAATTTCCAAGGAAATGGCGTTTAGAGTATATGACGAATTTGATAATGATGAAATAACTAAAAAAGAGGATGGTGATTTTATTGTTAAAGTGGAATTTCCAGAAAATGAATGGGTATATAGTTTTATATTATCCTTCGGAGAATATGTGAAAGTAATAAGCCCAGAATATGCCAAAAATATAGTAAAACAGAAACTACAAAATACCTTGAATAATTATTTATAAAATATGACATGCAGTTGTCATATTACATATTTTATAATTCTTTTAGGAGGTAAAAATTATGAAATATGTAATTGTAGAATTAGAAGAAAAAATTGTTGAAGGTATTGCTATCAAAACTAGCAATCAAGACGCAAAATCTATACAAGATATAGGAGAGACTTGGCAAAAATTATTTGTAAATGGAATTTATGAAAAAATACAAAACAAAGTAAATAATAAAACAATAGGTTTATACACAGAATATGAAGGAGATTATACAAAACCTTATACTTTTGTTGCAGGTGCAGAAGTAAGTTCTAAAACAGATAATTGTAAAATTATTAAAAAAGGAAAATATGCTAAGTTTGTTATAACAGGTGATGTTCAAAATTCAGTAGGACAAGCTTGGCAAGAAATTTGGAATATGGATTTAAAAAGAAAATACACTTGCGATTTTGAAGAATATCAGAATAATTCTGAAGATATGCAAAATCAAGAAATCCATATTTACATTGCATTGGAGGATTAAATAAATATGGCATTTGATTATAAAAAAGAATATAAGGAATTTTATATGCCTAAAAATAAACCGAATATAATAGAAATTCCAAAAATGAATTATATTGCAGTAAGAGGAAAGGGTAATCCAAATGAAGAAAATAGTGAATATAAACAAACAATAGGTTTACTATATTCAATTGCTTTTACCATAAAAATGAGTTATAAAACCTCACATAAAATTGAAGGATATTTTCAGTATGTTGTTCCGCCACTTGAAGGCTTTTGGTGGCAAGATGGTATAGATGGATTAGATTATAATAAAAAAGAAGATATGGAATTTATATCTATGATTAGATTACCAGATTTTGTTACAAAAGAAGAATTTGATTGGGCAATAAGTGAAGCAAAAAATAAGAAAAAACAAGATTTTTCAAAAGTAGAATATTTAATATATGACGAAGGATTATGTGTTCAATGTATGCATATTGGTTCTTATGATAATGAACCTGCCACAATTGAAATGATGAAATCTTATGCAGAAGAAAATGGTTATGAGATAGATATAACGGATAGTAGATTTCATCATGAAATTTATTTAAGTGATCCAAGAAGATGTGATGAAAGTAAACTAAAAACAGTTATAAGACATCCAATACGAAAAAGGAAATAATTATGGAATTTATTAATGCAAAAACAATACTTCAAAAAGCAAGTCATGGTGAAGAATGGTTTGGAATTGATTATAATATGAACTTATATAAAGGATGCTCTCATAAATGTATTTATTGTGATAGTAGAAGTAATTGTTATCAGGTAGATGATTTTGATAGAGTAAGAGCCAAAAAGAATGAGATAGAAATATTAAATCAAGAATTAAAATCAAAAAGAAAAAAGGGTGTAATAGGAATAGGTGCAATGTCAGATACTTATAATTCTTTTGAAAAACAATATGAGTTAACAAGAAAAGCATTAAAATTAATTTCTTATTATAGATTTGGAGTATCAATAGAAACGAAAAGTAATTTAATTACAAGAGATATAGATTTATTTAAAGAAATAAATAATAAGGCAGATGTTATACTTAAATTTACAATAACATCTGCTGATGATAATTTATCAAGAAAAGTAGAACCTAATGTATGCGTTTCATCTGAAAGATTCAAAGCTATGAAAGAGTTATCTAGTCAAGGATTGTTTGTTGGAACATTACTAACACCAATTATTCCTTTTATAACGGATTCAGAAGAAAATATTAGGAATGTAATAAAACAATCTTATGAAAATGGTGCAAAATTTGTATTTACTATGGGAGGAGTTACTTTAAGAGAAAATCAAAGAGATTACTTTTTTGAACAACTAGATAAAACATTTCCTAAACAAAAAGAAAAGTATATAAAAACTTTTGGAAATAACTTTTTTTGCTATCCACTAAATAAAAATTTGCAAAAAATATTTAATGAAGAATGCGAAAAGTATGGACTACTTTATAAAATGAGTGATATAGTAAAAGCATATAAAAAAGAAATTAAAGAAGATGAGCAAATGTCTTTCATTTAAAGAAAAGAGGAAAATATGAATGAATATATAAATTTGAATTTGGAAAATATTGAAAATGAGCATATATGTTGTGCTATTGGAGATCCAAAACATCAAGAAGGTGTTAATATTAAAAAAGAATGGATTAAAAACAAATTAAATGAAGGTCATGTATTTAGAAAATTGAATGCTAGAGGAAAAATATTTATTGAATATGAACCAATAGAAATGGCTTGGGTTCCTATTATTGGTAAAAATTACGAATATATTTATTGCTTGTGGGTTGCTGGTAGTTTTAAAGGTAATGGTATTGCAAAAGAATTATTAGAATATGCAATACAAGATTCAAAAGAAAAAGGTATGAGTGGAATTTGTACTTTAGTTTCCAAAAAGAAGAAACCATTTTTAGGAGAAAAGAAGTTTTTTCAGCACTATGGTTTTAAAGTTGTAGATGAAATAGGAGAATATGAATTATTAGCTTTACAATTTGATAAAAATGATACTCCTAAATTTAATGAAAATACTAGAAAAATGGAAATAGATTCAAAAGATTTTACAATATATTATACACCAGAATGTCCTTATACAATAAATTGCATAAATGAAATTAAAGAATATTCTAAAGAAAATAATATAGCTTTAAATGTAATTAAGATAGATAGTTTAGAAAAAGCAAAATCCGTCCCATGTGTTTTCAATAATTGGGTTAATTTTTATGAAGGAAAATTTATATCAAATACATTATTAAATAAAAATAGTTTTGCAAAATTAGTTAAATAAGATATAATAAAATAAATTATTAAAAAGGAGAATAAATATGGCAACATCAGAAGATTTTATAAATTATATTTGTGAACAAATAAATGGAGTAGGTGAAATTAGATATAAAAAAATGTTTGGTGAATATCTAGTATATGTAAACGAGAAACCAGTAATTACAGTATGTGATAATATGGCATTTGTTAAAAAATTAGATATCATTTCTGAACTAATGGAAGGTGCAGAAACAGGATTTCCATACAAAGGTGCAAAAGAACATTATATCTTAGATATTGATAACAGAGAATTAAGCAGAACAGTTGTATCAAAGGTAGAAGAAGTTACACCACTTCCAAAAAAAGTAAGTAAGATAAAAATTTCTTCATTGTTAATTTCAAACTTTAATGTTAATATTAGTTTATAAAATATTT
>CAORJJ010000044.1:5436-7087 GCA_948517135.1 uncultured Clostridia bacterium
ATTTTTGAAAGTGGGGAATTAATATGAAGAAAAGTACAAAACTAATTTTTAGTATTATAATAATTATTTTAACAATTGCATTATGCATTATGACATACTTATTTATCTATGCGAAAAATGCAGCAAATGAGAATTTACAACATGTCTTAGATGCTGGAGAAAAAGTATTTGAATTAAATTCAAAAATTGAAGAATTAGAAGAACAGTTAGCAAATACAGCAACAATATCATCAGTTACAAATACAACTAATTCATATAATCCAATGGGAGTAAGTATTGCAAATAAATCAGTAGATAATACTGTTGTTGAACCCCAAAATTATAGTAGAAAACCAGAACTTGTTACATTAGAAGTTGATACAGATACATTAAGCAAAATTGGAGTTACATTAATTATTACAGATAACAATGAAACAAGTTACGGATGGGGAAAAGATTATGAAGTGCAGAAAAAAGAAAATAATAATTGGATTAATTTAGAGCCAAGTGAACCTATGATAGTTCAAGACATAGGATATATGTTAGACGAAAATAATCAGTGCAAACAAAATATAGATTGGTCTCATTATTATGGAAAACTTGAAAACGGTACATATAGAATAAAGAAAAAAGTATATGACAATAAATATATAGATTTATATTCAAATGAATTTGAAATAAAATAACATAAAAAAGGCAGATAATATCTGTCTTTTATGTTATACTTTATAAGAAACTGTTTGGAGGTGATTCTTAAATGTCTTTAATAAGTGTAAATAATTTAACTTTTGGATATGAAGGGAGTATAAATAATGTTTTCGAAAATGTATCATTTAATATAGATACAGATTGGAAACTAGGTCTAATAGGTAGGAACGGAAAAGGTAAAACTACATTCTTAAAATTATTACTTGGAATATATGAATATAATGGAACAATTTCAAAAAGTGTCGATTTCGATTACTTTCCTTTTGAGGTAAAAAATAAACAAAGAATGGCAATAGAAATTGTAAATGAAATTGCACCCAATGTAGAAGACTGGGAAATTATAAAAGAAATAAATTTACTAAATACATCTCCAGAAATTCTTTATAGAAAATTCGATTTATTAAGTGGGGGAGAACAAATTAAAATTCTTTTAATAAGTTTATTTTTAAAAGGAAATAACTTTTTGCTTATAGATGAGCCTACAAATCATTTAGATAGCGAAACAAGAGAGAATCTAGTAGAATACTTAAATAAGAAAAAAAGTTTTATTTTGGTTTCACATGATAGGAATTTTTTAGATAAAGTTGTAGATCATATAATTTCTATAAATAATACTAATATATCAGTACAAAAAGGAAATTTTTCGTCTTGGAAAGAAAATAAGGATGCTCAAGATAATTTTGAACAAATTCAAAATGAAAAATTAAAAAAAGAAACTTGAAAGTCAAATGAAGAAGAAGGAGAGCATTATTCAAGATCTAAAATCAAGATTGAATAAAGATGCATTTAAAGGGAAAAGAATAAATTTTGAGACGATATAAAAACACTAGATAAAACGAAATCTAGAGTTTTTGCCTACCTCTGAGTAGTAACACATAGTTACCTTATAAGATAAAAAACAACATGACATATATTGATATAAAAGTAAAAAGAAGGTAGATACTAAAAACAAAGGAAAGATAAC
>CAORJJ010000044.1:7097-16283 GCA_948517135.1 uncultured Clostridia bacterium
ATTAAAAAAAGATATAAATAGATTAGAAGTGACTGCAAAAAATACAAATGATTGGTCAAATAAAATTGAAGAAACAAAATATAATCACTCTGGAAGTCGTGAAATGATTGATAGAGGATATGTAGGGCATCAATCAGCTAAAATGATGAAAAAATCTAAAGCAATTGAAAAAAGAATTGAAAATGCTATTGAGGAAAAATCAAATTTATTAAATAATGTTGATAGAAATGATCCATTAAAAATTACTCCTATTGAAACTAGGAAGAATCCTTTAATTATAACAGATAACCTTCAAATAAAATATGATAACAAACCGATTTTTGATAAAATTTCTTTTGAAATAAAAAATGGGGATAGAATTGCAATCACAGGAAAAAATGGTGCTGGCAAGTCTAGTATATTAAAATTAGTACTTGGAAATGAAATTCAATATGATGGAAATATTAGTATTGCAAATGATTTAAAAATATCTTATGTATCACAAAGTACAGAAAGTTTGAAAGGAAACTTAAAGCAGTATGCACAAGAAAATGATGTAGATGAAAGTATTTTTAAAGCAATGCTTTCTAAAATGGGAGTTTTGAATTCTGAATTTAACAAAAATATAGAAGATATGAGTGAAGGGCAAAAGAAAAAAGTTTTAATTGCGAAAAGTATTTCAGAATCTGCTAATATTTATGTTTGGGACGAACCACTTAATTACATAGATATTTTAACTAGAATTCAAATTGAAGAAGCAATACTAAAATATAAACCAACTCTTATATTTGTAGAACATGATGATACCTTTATAAAAAAAGTTGCAACCAAAATTATTAATTTAAAATAGTAAAGGAAAAAATATGAACATTTTAAAACCGCAAGAAAGTCTTTTAAATAATTTAATAACATGCCAAGATTTATTAAGTGAAATAGAAAAAGAAAATGTAATCGAAAATAGGCTTGTAGAAAATTCTCAATATCAAAATATTGAATTTAATGATGTAGAATTCGAAAATGTAATATTAAAAGATATAGAAATTTTAAACAGTCATTTAGATAAAAATACTTTCAAAGATGTAAAATTTGTAAATTGTAATTTCTCAAATACTTCTTTTGAAAATTGCTCTTTTATAAGATGCGAATTTAATAATTGTAAATTAACTGGTGGGAATTTTATTGAAGCAAGATTATATAATGTTTGTTTTGAAAGTTCTAATTTGAATTATATAAATTTATCAAATGCTACTATGGAAAAAGTATTATTTAAAGATACTTTGCTACGAAACAGTTATTTTCAAGAAAACAATATAAAAAATATTTTTTTTGAGAAGGTAGATTTAACACAAGCACATGTTTTTCGCACAAGTTTAAAGAATATAGATTTATCAGATTGTATTATAGAGGGAATAGCAATATCCATAGAAGATATAAAAGGAGCTATAATAAATCAATTTCAAACAACAGATTTATTATATTTGTTAGGAGTAAAATTAAAAGAATAAAGAACACCTTAAATATAATGGTGTTCTTTTTATTCTTAAAAAACAATTGTTACAAATTCTGCAAAACACACTACTGCCAAGATAAGTATACATGTAAAAACTATACTCTGGTTGAGAGTAACTCCTAAGTATTTTTGTGCTAATTTAAGAGTAAAAGAATCCCAAAAAATTTTAAAATCAGGATCAGCTTTTTTTCTTAAATAGTTAGAAAGTACTGTTAGAGGACAATTAATTCCTAAGATAAGCTGTGAAATAAAAACAGACATTCCAAAAACTGAATGAAATATCTTAATGGCAGTCCAATCTTTTGGAAGAAAGTTGCCTCCAATCATAAAAATAATTACAATAACATGGATGAAATCAACTATATTGGCAAGTTTCTTGTAATTCCGCATGTTTTTTCCTCCAATTATGCTTAATGTATTAATTATACTATAACTTTACATAAATATCAATATAGTAGACGAGTATAGATTTTTATGCTAAAATATATTATAAGCTTTTTAAGAAAGGAATTTATATATGGATAAAAAGAATTCAAAGAAAATGTTTTTATTAGTATTTCTAGCAATAATTACATATTGGGGAGTTAATAATTTAAGTATAATAGGAAATTGTATAAATAAAATAGTAGAAATAGTATTTCCATTCATTTTAGGTGGTGGACTAGCATTTATTTTAAATATACCAATGTCTTTTTTTGAAAAAAAGTTAGAAAAATTAAAATATAAGAAAAAGTCACTAATAAGAAATAAAAAGTTATTAAGAACTATTTCATTAATTTTTGCAATTATAGTTATTACAATCGTACTTTTTATAATTGTTAATTTAATTGTTCCAGAACTAATTGATGTTATTGAAATTTTAATTAGCAATATACCATATTATGCAGAAGAAATAAGTAAATTTTTAGAAAATAATACAGAACATATTAAAGATATTAATACATTAATTGAAGGGACAAATTTTGATACAAATTCTATAAAAAATGAACTAACAGGAATAATTTCAGGTTTATTATCTTCATCAATATCAATAGTAATTGGTGTTATAGGTGTAGTTATAAATCTTATAATTTCAATTATTTTTGCAATATATATATTAACAAGTAAAGAAAAACTACAAAGCCAATTTATAAGAATTTTAAAAGCATATTTAAACAAAGAACAAGTAGAGAAAATACTTGAAATAGGGAGAACATCAAATAAAATTTTTAAAAACTTTTTTACTGTTCAATGCTTAGAAGCAACTATACTTGGAAGTTTGTGTATAATAGGAATGTTAATTTTAAAAATACCATATGCAGTGCCAATAGGTATATTAATTGGCGTAACTGCTTTAATCCCAGTAGTTGGTGCGTTTATTGGAATTATTATAGGAGCAGTTTTGATTGTATCTGTAAATCCAATTAAAGTAATAACATTTGTTGTTTTTGTACTAATTTTACAACAATTTGAAGGAAATGTAATTTATCCTAAAGTAGTAGGTGGTTCTGTTGGTTTACCTGGAATGTGGGTACTTGTTGCAGTAACTATTGGTGGTAGTTTGTTTGGAATTGTAGGAATGTTACTTGGTGTTCCAGTATTTTCTGTTGTATATACAATTTTTAAAAATGATGTAGATAAAAGATTAAATAAATAATAATTGATATTTTATGTATACTATGTTATAATTGTAAAAGCATTTATGACATAGTATTTTCATTTCAAACATTTTAGGAGGTAGACATATGAACTATAGTCCAGCTTTTGAATTTGCTTTTATCTGTGGCAGATATGGTCATGCAGATCTTGGCCATAAACTCCTTATAGACAAAGGAATTCAAGTAAGTCGTAAAACTTATGTTGCAATAGGCTCAGCACAAGAAAAAGGCACTCTAAGAAATCCATTTTGCATTGAGACTCGGAAAAGAGTTTTGAGAGAAATGTTTGCAGAATTATCAGAAGATAGGCTCGTTATTGACGGGATTGATGATATGTCTAACGAGCAAAACAAAAGCACCAGCTGGGGAACATATTTAAAGAAACACCTGATTGAAAAATTTGGTAATTTTCCTGATTTAATTCTTTATGGAAGAGAAGGAAGCAGAAATAATTGGTTTGAAGAAGCAGATATGGAAAAAACATCTGAACTTATTGTTCCACGTAGTTTAATTCCAATTTCTGGAACTGAAATTCGTGGTATGCTGGTTATTAATGATGAAATTTCGTGGTGTAAAAATGTTCCTGAAAAAATTTATTATTTATATCCTGAGCTTCGTGAAGAATTAATGAAAACTCCAATATATCAGGAAATTTATAATAAAATTCTCAAAAGCGGTATCTGCGATATGGATACATTTATGAAAGTGTACAATAATTATGCTGAATTTGACAGGCAGACAAAGATAGCTCAGCTTAAGCAATTGCAGAAATGAAATGGAAAATGGAGCTTACCCAAAAGGTAGGCTCCATTTTTTCCATAGTTATTAAAAAGTATTTTTTTCACTCATGTGAATCAAGAAATTGATGCACTCATTCCAGAAAGGATTCTTTCCAATCAATTGATGATTTGTATTTTTTATTTCTGAATCACGGCGAAAACACCTATCATAATTTTCAATCAAACTATGAAATGTTGCTTTATAATAGGTTAAAGGGTCATCAAAAACAACCTTAAACAAATCATCACCGCTAGAATAGCTATAATCACAATTTTCTTTCATTGGAGAATTTACAGAAAAATTTTTCAAGCCATCATCAAAATAGGCTCCGTATTCCATACCATTAGAAATAAACGGGATTTTTTTCCTGTTAAAGTCATCATCATCACAAAACCCAAAAGGATAATCTTTAGAAAAAGAAAAACTTGAGCTTTCTACTCTTAAAGTTGTAATACAGTCCAATATTTTTTTATAAATAGTATTAGAATCAACACTTACAATTTGATATGTTTCTCTTTTTCCAGCAGTTTGAATAACGAAATCAGGAAAAATTTTCAGCCAACGTTTATTGTTAATAGGCGCATCTCTTTGAATATCGTTTCGATAGTTAAAACTGTTAAATGCGGTGAACTTTTTCTCAAGACTATCGCATTTAATGCTATCTACAAAAGTATCCACGTCTTCTGGAGTTGTAGGCTTGAATACATTTATATTAATATCTTCAATTACAAAAGCTGGGAAACGCAATAAAACTGAAGAATCCTCGTATGTATATGAGAGATAAAGAGCAGATATTTTAAGCAAATATAATTCATCCTCATACAATACAGCATACTTTACACTTTGTTCAAAATATTTTCCATCAAATTCAAATTTTGTTTCTACAATCTGCTCAGCAAAAGGAAAATGGTAGTGAATGGCATCATTATTAACAGCAAATTTTTCTACATAAATTCCTTTATAAGTATCTTTCAACTTAGGAAATTCAACAAAGGAATTTGTTACCTGTATGTTCTGATAAAGTATTTCCACAAGACCTTTAAGTTCTGAATCTCTGGACGAAAGTTCTGATTTATCAATCAAATACTTTTTATACAGATTTTCAGAATAGTTGCTATCCCTTTTGATTTTCTCATTAACATCCACCAATATAATTTTTTCCATCCACTTGTCTGTTAAAACAAACTTCTGATTTTTTTCCGCCTCTGTTAAATAAAAATGCGCAGTTACTTTTTTTTCAGGAAATTCTTTAAAGTACACAGAAATTTCATATTTGAAAAGTTTTTCTGTGGTTTGAATTACCCCTGTGTATTTGTAATTGATTTTAATTTCTGTTTGAACAGTTGACGGTTCAGAAACCTCAAGCAATTTTGATTCAATCATTATTTGAGATTTCGAGGAAGGGAAATCATTTTTGTACTGATTAAGCAAAATATCCAAAAGCCTTTGATGTAACAAATGAATTTCAGAAAAAGGCTTTTCTTCAAACTTCTGGAAATCTTTATCAGATACAATTTCATATTTTCTAGTTGTATATGGTTTTGCTTCAAAACTTTTTTCCTTAATCAAATTCTGTGCCAAAGAAATATCATCATTGAATTTGCACCTTTTCAAAACTTTGTGACCAATAACTTCATCATAGTAATGAATTTCTGCTTTAGTATTAACAAATGCATAAGTCATAACATCTGTTTTACCATTATCAGAATAAATTCTTACATGTTTGAAGTAATATTTAACTAAAATAATACAAACATTTCTTCTGTCAACATAATACTGAGAATATACAATGTTAGTATTAGAATCAGATGATGCAACCTTAGTAGTGATTTCTTCTAAATGCATTCCAAACGTCTTTAAAAAATCAAAATTCAGCTGGTAATACGAGAAATCAACAGTAGAGCCAATATAGCTTTCGTGATTTAGTAACATTGTAGATGTTTTCTCAAATATTTTTTTCTTATCATGAGTCTTGAAAAAAGTTACTATTTTATCAGTTTGTTTTTCCTGTTCTTCCTTTTCATGGGTGACTAATTGTTTTGTCCGGTATTGGGCCTGCAAAAAATTGTCATTTGGATTTTTCTTTTCTTCTTGTTTCACACTCATATGAAACCTCCTTTAAGTTTAAATACTAGGTTTGCAGTGTCTATAAAAATCTCAAGTATTATATCACATTATGTATACAAAAGCAATTGTAATAGAGAGCCAGGTGAAAAATTTCATTTTGAATGTTCGGTCAATTGGTTGACTGGTTTTTTTACAAGTGGTAATCTAGTATTGTAAACTATATTAGGAGGTAATAAATGAAAGGTATAAAATTAGGAAATAAGATATCCAAATATCCAATAATTCAAGGAGGTATGGGAGTAGGAATTTCTATGCATAACTTAGCTGGGACTGTAAGTAAAGAAGGTGGAATAGGGATAATATCAACAGCTGATATTGGTTATAAAGAAGATGATTTCAATAAAAATCCAAGAGAAGCAAATTTAAGATCTATAAAAAAGGAAATTGATTTGGCTAGAAGTATTGCTGGTGACGATAAAATATTGGGAGTCAATATAATGGTTGCAATGAATTCATATAAAGAAATCGTAGAAGAATGTGTAAAAAATAATATTGATTTAATTGTTTCAGGAGCTGGAATTCCAAAAGAATTGCCAGAATATGTAAAAGGTAGTAACACAAAAATTGCACCAATTGTATCTTCACTTAGGTGTTGTAAATTAATAGTTAAGCATTGGATAAAAAAGTATAATTATCTTCCTGATATGATAATTATAGAAGGCTCTAAAGCAGGTGGACATCTAGGTTTTAAAAAAGATGAATTACTTGAAAAAACAAATCAAACTTTAGAAGAAATAGTTTCAGAAGTTGTAAATTATGTAAAAGAAATTGAAAAAGAGTATAATAAAAATATTCCAGTAATTGCTGCAGGTGGAATTTGGAATAGTAACGATATAAAAAAATTTTTGAAATTAGGTGCATCAGGAGTGCAGATGGCAACAAGATTTGTTGCTACAAATGAATGTGATGCCTCTCAAGAATTTAAAAACGCATATATAAATGCCAAAAAAGAAGATATAAAAATTATAAATAGTCCTGTTGGAATGCCAGGAAGAGCTATATATAATACTTTCATAAAACAAACAGAACAAGAACATATCAAAATATCAAAATGCTATAATTGCATCAAAACTTGTGATATAAATCAAACTCCATATTGTATAACTAAAGCTCTTATAAATGCTGTAAAAGGCAATATGGATGAAGCTTTAGTATTTTGTGGTAGTAATGTAGATAAAGTAAAAGAAATTGTATCTGTTCATGATTTAATAGAAGAATTATTTGAAATTTAAGTGAAATTTAGGGACGCTTGAAAAATTTCACTTGATAAATAAAAAAAATAGTGTATAATATTACAAATTGGGGGCAAATTTAATACCAAAAGGAGAGTGAGCTTATGCCCCGAAAATCAAGGAAAGATATATTAAGTAACTTTTTACATATTATGGTACAAGGTTTAAAGAAAGAATATATCTTTAATAAAGACGAAGAAATAAAAAAATATTTCAAATTTTTATTAGAAAGTACAAAAGAATTTAATGTAAAAATAGTTGCATATTGTATAATGAATAATCATGTACATTTATTAGTTTTTGCAGAAGATAAAACAGAAGTTTCTAAATTTATGAAAAACACTAATACTAAGTATGGTATATATTACAATAAATCTCACAATAGATGTGGATATGTTTTTAGAAATAGATATAAGGTACAGGAAATTTATACAAAAGCTCAATTACTGAGTTGTATAAATTATATACATAACAATCCAGTAAAAGCTGGCATGTGTAACAATAAATGGGATTATATGTATTCTAGTTATAATGACTATTTATTACAAAAAAGATTTATCAACGAAGAATTAATTAAAGAATGTTTTATTAATCATGGAATTTCTTTTGAAAGCATACTAAAAGAGCATCATGAATCATATAAGTTTATTGAAGAAAAATGTGATGATACAATAAAAATCAAAGTTATAAAAGAATTTTTACAAAAAGAAAATTTAAATTTTAAAGAATTAAAAAATAATAAATTTCTATTAAGAAAATTAATTTTAGAATTGTATATTAATTATAATTGTACTCAAAAAGAAATCGGAGAGTGCTTACAGATTAATAAAATAAAAGTAAATAGAATAATAAAAAATGAAATTTAGGGGCACTCGAAAAATTTCATTAAGAGGGAATAATTATATGAATAAATTAGAGATAATAGAATATTGTTTAATTTTACCAAATACATATGATGATTATCCATTTGAAGATGATAGCACATCAGTTGTATTAAAGCATAGCAAAAATAAAAAATGGTTTGCTCTTATTATGGAAGTACATAATGAATTATATTTAAATGTAAAAACAGATCCAGAATATTCTGAACTTTTGAGAAAATCCTATGAATATATAATTCCAGCATACCATATGAATAAACAGCATTGGAATACAATTATTATTAGTGAAAAAACTGATGAAAATATTGTAAAAGAACTTATTGAGCAAAGTTATAAACTAACAAAAAAGTAAAATTTTATAAAAGAAAGTCATGAATTATTTATTAATTTCATGATTTTTTTATTTAGTGGAAAAGTGCTTTGCACATTATATTAAATAAAGCTTTTTAAAACTTTGTACAAAAATTTTCTATGAAATTTTTCGAACGTCCCTAAATTTCATCTTGACAATTTTATTACAACTGTATATACTGTATATATACAGTATACGAATAATAAATTTATTATGAAATAAAGAAAGGAGCTACATAGTATTGAATATAATTATAAGTAATTCAAGTAACAAACCAATTTATGAGCAAATTAAAGAACAAATAAAAAACAAAATAGTTTCTAATGAACTGAAAATAGGAGAACAATTGCCATCAATACGAATTTTAGCTAAAGATTTAAGAATAAGCGTTATAACAACAAAAAATGCATATGAAGAACTTGAAAAAGAAGGCTATGTAGAAACAATTCCAGGAAAAGGCGTATATGTTGCTAATAAAAACATCGAACTTATTAGAGAAGAACAATTGCAAAAAATTGAAGATTTAATAGATACTGCAGTATCTATTGCTAAAATTAGCAATATTAGCAAAAAAGAAGTAGAAAATATTTTAGATATTTTATATGAAGAAAAATAACTTAAATTAAGAAAGGAATTTTCAAATGGAAAACATATTAGAAGTTAAAAATTTAAATAAAAAATATGACAG
>CAORJJ010000044.1:16293-16995 GCA_948517135.1 uncultured Clostridia bacterium
ATATGACAGTTTTGAATTAAATGACATTAATATAAGTTTACCCAAAGGAATGATTATGGGATTAATTGGAGAAAATGGAGCAGGAAAGAGTACTACTATAAAATCTATATTAAATATAATTAATACTAATTCAGGAGATATAAAAATATTTGGAAAAGATAATCAAAAATATGAAAAGCAAATTAAAGAAGATATTGGTGTTGTCTTAGATGACAGTTTTTTATCTGATTATTTAAATCCTACAGACATAAATAAAATAATGAAAAATATCTATAAAAACTGGGATGAAAAATTATATTTTAAATATATAAAAGATTTTAAATTACCATTAAATAAACCTTCAAAAGATTTTTCAAGTGGTATGAAAATGAAATTAAAAATTGCAACTGCACTTTCTCATCATCCCAAATTACTTATATTAGATGAACCAACATCAGGATTAGATCCAGTGGCAAGAGCAGAAATATTAGATATTTTTCAAGATTTTATACAAGATGAAGAACATGGGATATTTGTTTCAAGTCATATAACATCTGATTTAGAGCATATTGCGGATTATATAACATTTATAAGTAACGGAAAAATAGTTTTTACCAAAACAAGAGATGAATTATTAGAAAATTATGGAATTGTAAAATGTTCTGAACAAGAATTTAAAAAATTGGATAAAAACGATTTCATAAAATATAAAAAGAGTAAATA
>CAORJJ010000045.1:0-2726 GCA_948517135.1 uncultured Clostridia bacterium
GTATATGAATAGTATATTTGATATTAATAATCTACAAAATAATTACTCACTCAAATAATAATTTTATTTTATGTATAATTTTCGAAAATATTCTGATAATAATGTTGGAGGAAGTTTATGACAAAAAAATATATTTTTAATTTTTTAATTTTAATAGTGATGCTATTTTTATTTACTGGATGTACAGGAATTGAAAGTGAAACAAAAGAAGCAAGTATAGAAGATAAAGCTAAAAGTGAGATTGAGTATTTAGAAGATGAAATTTTTACAGTACTTAATAAATATTCAAAAAATGAATATATGACTGATGATGATACAGTTGATTGGGATGAAGTAAATTCTGAAACTCAAAAGATAGGGAAAGTATTAGATACAATGATATTAGACTTTGGAGAAGCAAAGATTTCTAATGATGAATTAAATAAGTTTAGAACAGAAATTAATAATTTATTGATTTCTACTTCAAGTGGTGATGAAAGAACTTTTTTTTATAGTATTAGTAATTTATATTCTCTATTACCAGAGTATTATGGAAAATTTTCAGGTAATAATAACAAAAAAGATATAATGACTTTGAAGTCATTAGTTCTAAAAAGCTATGTAAATTCACATTTTTTAGAATGGGATGGAGCAAAAGCTAATGCTAATTTTGCTGAAAATAAATATAAAGAAATGGCAGATAATTTGGATTATATGAAAGAATATTCGTATAATTTAAATAAGACATATGTTCTAGTAGAAGAATTTAAAAATGCAGTTGATGCAGAACAAGCAGAATTAAGTAAAATTAAATATATTAATTTTATAGAAAAAACAGAATAGAGAAAGCGATATTGAATAATATCGCTTTTAAAATTTAATTATTTTCATTATCAAATTCAATTAATTTTTGAACAATTTGAACAGCATTTGATGCAGCACCTTTTCTAATGTTATCAGAAACACACCAAAAATTAATTCCTGATTCAACACTAAAGTCTCTTCTGATTCTTCCTACAAAAGATTCGTCATGACCAGTAGCATTTAACGCAAGCGGATAAATATTATTTTCTGGATCGTCTTGAACAATAACTCCAGGAGCATTTTTTAAGGTTTCTTTTAATTCATTTAAGTCAAAAGATTGTTCAAATTCAACATTAATAGATTCACTATGAGAGTTTACAACAGGAACACGTACTGTTGTAGCTGTTATTTTTAATTCTGGTTTGTTTAAAATTTTTCTTGTTTCATTTATCATTTTTTCTTCTTCTTTTGTATATCCATTATCTAAGAATGAATCAATATGAGGTAAACAGTTATTAACAATTGGATAAGGAAATTTCTTTGGTTCCTCATCATGTAAACCTCTTTCTAAATCATTAACCCCTTCTTGACCAGCTCCAGATACAGCTTGATATGTAGAGTAAATGATTCTTTTTATTGTATATTTATCATCTAATACTTTTAATGGAAGAACAGCTTGAATAGTTGAACAATTAGGGTTTGCAATAATTCCATGATTATTTTTTATTTCTTCTGGATTAACTTCAGGAACAACCAAAGGAACATTTTTATCCATTCTAAATGCACTACTGTTGTCTACAACTATACAACCTTTTTCAGCAGCGATAGGAGCAAAGAATTTTGAAGCATCACTTCCAGCAGAAAATATTGCAAAATCAAAACCTTCATCAAAAGAAGTGCTTTTTAATTCTTGAACTAAACATTGTTTTCCTTTAAAAAAGAAATCTGTTCCAGCTGATTTTCTAGTTGCAAAAAAAGAGCATTGAGAAATAGGTAGGTCATATTCTTGAATTACTTCAATAACTTTTCTACCAACAATTCCTGTTGCTCCAACAATAGCTAATTTATATTCTTTCATAATAAACCTCCTTTTATTTTATTCAAGGAATATGTAATATTATATTCCAAAAAAAAGAATTTGTACATAGAAAATAAAAAAATAAGACTTAAAAAGTCTTATTTTTAATAACTACTTAAATAATATTCTATATAATCACTAAAATCTTCCTTAAATTCTTCATATGATTCATATGAATCTGTATAATACTTATAATATACTTGTCTAAGTTCTGAGTCTGTAATGTAATCATTTATATTAAATTCATTATTAGTATTGTCTAAAGTATTAGTTGTTTCATTGATAGTATTATTGAAACTTTTATTTAATTCTTTTGTTTTTTGTTCTTTTTTATAGGAATTATATTGAAGAAGTGTTGCTATAAATATAATTAAATAAAAAATAAATACAACTATTATAACTAAAAAATTAGTTCCGAGTTTGCGAGCAAAAGAATCAAAAACAACATCTCCTTGATTATAATAATCTGAATTTGGAGTTTTAGAACTATGATAGTTTTCATATTTATTAGATTTTGCAGTATAAGAATATCTATTTTGATAACTTGTGTATGGATTATAGTTAGAAGAATATTTTGGTGGTGTATAATTGTAACTTTCAGAATAAGATGAGGGATTTATTTCGGCATCATAATTTATTCTTTTTTCAGAATCTGAAAGTATATCATAAGCTTCATTAATTTCTTGTGTCTTTTTCTCAGCAAAAGATTTATCTCCTTGATATAAATCTGGATGATATTTTTTAACTAGTGTTTTATATGCATTTCTAATTTCTTCTTGGGAAGCATTTTTGCTAACACCTAAAATTTCATAAAAAGTCATTTTTTTCTCCAATTTTAAGATTTTAATTAGGAGCATCATTATTT
>CAORJJ010000045.1:2736-16380 GCA_948517135.1 uncultured Clostridia bacterium
TTTTTCTCCCAAAATCTCTCTTATAATAATTATAAATATAAAAAAACAAAAAAGCAATATTTTATTATTTTTGTCAATTATTAAGTTAAAATCTTGAATTATAGGTGAAAATAGTATAAAATGTAAAAGTTATTAGGAGGAATAGTTGTGCAGGAAAAACAAGAAAAATTTATAAAATTAGTTAATGAAAAGATATTTAATAGAGATTTAAAATATTCAATTTTAACAATGGGATGTCAGTTAAATGAAAATGATTCAGAGAAAATTGCAGGAATGTTAGAAAAAATGGGATTTTCTGAAATAGAGGATTATAAAAATGCTGATTTAGTAATTTTTAATACATGTTGTGTTAGAGAAAATGCAGAAGAGAGACTATTTGGAAAAATTGGAGAAATAAAAAAAATAAAAGAAAATAGAAATGTTATTTTAGCTATTGGCGGCTGTATGATGCAAGAAGAAGGAATGCTTCAAAAAATAAAAAAAAGCTATCCTTTTGTAAATGTAATATTTGGTACTCATACAATGCAAAATTTACCTGAAGATATTTATAAAGCTATAATAAATAATGAAAAAGTAAAAGATGTTATAGATATTGATGGTGAAATTTATGAAGGATTACCAATTAAAAGAAATGATAAATTTAAAGCATCAGTTACTATAATGTATGGATGTAATAATTTTTGTACTTATTGTATTGTTCCATATGTTAGAGGTCGTGAAAGAAGCAGGGAACCTGAAAAAATTTTAGAAGAAGTAAGGGAATTATCTAAAGAAGGATATAAAGAAATAACTTTACTTGGTCAAAATGTAAATTCATATGTTGGAAATGATAAAATTAAAAATTTTGCTGATTTGTTAAATGAGGTTTGTAAAATTTCAGGAATACAGAGAATTAGATTTATATCACCACATCCTAAAGATTTTACAGATGATGTAATTGATGCAATTGCAAATAATGAAAAGATTTGTAAAATTATACATCTTCCACTTCAATCAGGAAATACTAAAGTATTAAAAGACATGAATAGAAAATATTCTAAAGAACAATACTTAAAACTAGTAGAAAAAATGAAGAAAAGAATACCTAATGTAGTACTATCAACAGATATAATTGTAGGTTTCCCAGAAGAAACTGATGAAGAATTTGAAGATACATTAGATGTTGTAAGACAAGTAAATTTCGAACAAATATTTATGTTTATATATTCTGTAAGAGAAGGAACAGTAGCAGAAAAAATGAAACAAGTTCCAGAAGAAAAGAAGCATGAGAGATTTGAAAAATTAAAAGAATTATACGATTCAAGAGTTGATGAGAATAATGAAAAATATTTGAATACAGTTCAAAAGCTTTTAATAGAAGGAAAAAGCAAGAATAATGAAAAAATGTTTGAAGGTAGAACTGATACAAATAAAGTTGTTATTTTTAAGCCAAATGATGAAAACAAAATTGGAGATATAGTTCCTGTAAAAATTACAGAAACACATAAATGGTATTTAAAGGGAGAAATTATTAAATAAATGAAAAAGGAAGAATTAAAAAAATTTTTAGAAGAACTTAAATATGAGGAAAGTTCTATTGATGATATTCTTGAACTTGTAGATAATGAAAGTGATATAAAATCATTATATGAAAAAATTGATTTTTTAACCAAAATAGGAGTAGCTCCAGAAGGGATAGATACTATATTATCTGATAATCCATTATTTTTAACAACAGACTTAGAAACAGTAAAACGTAGTGTTAACTTTTTGAAAAATATAAAACTTGAAAATATATCAAAAATAATTGAAATTAATTCAGAATTATTAAGTACTCAAGATAAAATAATGAGTGAAAATTATAAATTATTAAGAGTTTTAATGTCAGAAAAAGAAGTGTTAAATATTCTAAAAATCGATAGCGAAATTTTATCATTTAATACAGATTATTTAGAAAAAAGATTTGAATTTTTCATAAAAAATGGATTAAAAGATAAAATTAAAACAATTATTCTAAATAAGATTGAAGCTTTTGAAGATGAGGAAGAAGAGATTGATTTAGAAGAACTAAAAAATATGTAGGAAAGAAAGGTATAACTATGGCAGAAGAATATTCACCTATGATGCAAAGTTATTTGGCAACAAAAGAACAATATAAAGATTGCATTTTGTTTTATAGATTAGGAGATTTCTATGAAATGTTTTTTGATGATGCAATTGTTGCCTCAAGAGAATTAGAAATTACATTAACAGGAAAAGCTTGTGGCTTAGAAGAAAAAGCACCAATGTGTGGTGTGCCACATCATGCAGTAGAAATATATTTATCAAGATTAATTGCAAAAGGCTATAAAGTTGCAATATGTGAGCAATTAGAAGATCCAAAAAAAGCTAAAGGAATTGTTAAAAGAGATGTTATAAGAGTTGTTACTCCAGGTACAGTTATTGAAAATAATATGCTTGAAGAAAAGAAAAACAATTATATTATGAGTATTGTAAAAAAAGGTATTTATTATGGAATTGCAATTTGTGATATTAGTACAGGAGATTTTTATGCAACTCAAATTAAATTATCTGAAAATAATTTTGAAAAGCTATTAGATGAATATGCTAGATATTCACCAGCAGAACTTGTTGTAAATCCAGCTATGGGAGATTCTGAAAAAGAATTAAATATTATGAAAGATAGGAATAATACATTTGTAACTGTAAGAGGAAATGAGATTTTTGAAACAGATTATACTTCTCTTTTAAATTTATATACAATAGTAGATGGATTTGATAAGCAAAAGGAAGACTTTAATGATGAAGAACTTATTGTTGCAAGTATAAATGGATTAATAAATTATTTTACAGAAACTCAAAAAGTTAAACTTGAACACATAAATAGGATTCAAGTCTATGAAGTAAAAAAATATATGGCACTAGATATTAATGCTAGAAGAAGTTTAGAATTAACTGAAAGAATGAGAGATAAATCTAAAAAAGGTACTCTTATTGGTGTACTTGATAAAACTTCAACTTCAATGGGCGGAAGACTTTTAAGACGTTGGATAAATGATCCTCTATTAGATGTTAATGAAATAAATGAAAGATTAGAATCAGTTAAAGAATTAAAAGATAATATAATGCTTAGAGGAGATATTATAGACATTTTAAAAAAAGTATATGATATTGAAAGGCTAGCAGGTAAAATTTCTTATGGTAATGCAAATGCAAGAGATATGATTTCACTTAAAAATTCTTTGTTTAATTTGCCAGAATTGAAAAATGTTTTATCTATGTCAAGTTCTAAACTTTTAAAGAAATTATATAATAAACTAGATGAATTAAAAGATATATATGAATTAATTGAAAAGTCAATAGTTGATGAACCACCTATTAGTGTTAAAGAGGGTGGGATTATAAAAAAAGGTTATAATGAACTTATTGATGAATATAGAGCAGCAGGAACAGAAGGTAAGAATTGGATTGTTGCATTAGAGGCTAAAGAAAAAGAAAGAACTGGAATTAAGAATTTAAAGATAGGATATACAAAAGTTTTTGGATATTATATAGAGATTACAAG
The DNA here is from genome assembly GCA_948517135.1 of uncultured Clostridia bacterium. Taxonomy (GTDB): domain Bacteria; phylum Bacillota; class Clostridia; order TANB77; family CAG-508; genus Scatovivens. The sequence goes on from CAORJJ010000045.1 coordinate 6,281, forward strand.
ATCATTTTTAAATCAAGTTCCAGAAAACTATATTAGAAAACAAACATTAACAGGTGCAGAAAGATTTATAACAGATGAATTAAAAGCAATTGAAGATAAAATTTTAGGATCACAAGAAAAAGTTGTTAGTCTAGAATATGATGAATTTTCTAAAATTAGAAGTGAAATTGCAAGAAATATTGAAAGACTTCAATGCTCAGCAAGTAGTATAGCAAATATTGATGTTTTAACAAGTTTAGCAGTTGTAGCTGAAAATAATAATTATGTTTGTCCAGATGTAAATGATGGAGACGTTATAGATATAAAAGCTGGACGTCATCCAGTTGTTGAAAAAATGATTGATAGTGGTGAATTTGTAGATAATGATACATATTTAGATTGCAACCAGACAAGAGTTGCAATTATAACAGGTCCAAATATGGCTGGTAAATCTACATATATGAGACAAGTTGCAATAATTGTATTAATGGCACAAATAGGAAGCTTTGTACCAGCACAAAGTGCAACAATTGGAATTGTAGACAAGATATTTACTAGAGTTGGTGCTTCTGATGATTTAAGTAGTGGTCAAAGTACTTTTATGGTTGAAATGAATGAAGTTGCAAATATATTAAAGGATTCTACACCAAAAAGTTTAGTAATTTTAGATGAAATAGGAAGAGGAACTTCAACATATGATGGTCTTTCAATTGCATGGGCAGTTGCAGAATATATTGCAGACAAAGAAAAGATTGGTTGTAAAACTTTATTTGCAACACATTATCATGAATTATTAGGACTAGAAGAAAAGGTAGAAGGAATTAAAAATTATCAAGTTGAAGTTAAAGAAAAAGGTGAAGATGTAATTTTTTTAAGGAAAATTATTAAAGGTGGAACAGATGAAAGTTATGGTATACATGTAGCAAAACTTGCAGGAGTTCCTAAAAATGTTGTAATAAGAGCAAATAAAATATTGCGTTCACTTGAAAAAGGTGGAGTAAAAATAAAAGAAGAAAAAGAAACTAAAAAACAAGTAGAAGGTCAATTTGATTTATTTAATTTGAAATTTGCAGATATATCACATGAACTAGATAAAATAAATATAAATGAACTTACTCCAATAGATGCATTAAATACATTAGTAAAATTAAAAGATATGATGACTAATTAGTGACAATACTTTTTTGTAATTTATTAAAACTTCTTGCATATAATATATTTAGAATATATTGTGTAAGGAGTTTTTTTATGTGTGGTTTTACTGGAATAGTAAATTTTGAGAAAGATATTTCTAACCAATTTTCTATACTAAAAAATATGTCAGAAACATTAGCTAAGAGAGGTCCTGATGAAGATGGAATGCACTTTTCAAAACATGTTAATTTGGCTCATAGAAGATTATCTATTATAGATATAGAAAATGGAAAACAACCAATGTCAGTAACAATTGATGAGATTACATATACAATTGTATATAATGGACAATTATATAATACAGAAGAAATCAGAAATATTTTAATTGAGAATGGATTTAAGTTTAAGGGACATTCTGATACAGAAGTTATATTAAAGGCATATGTTTTCTATGGTAAAGATATTTGTAAACATTTAAATGGAATATATGCATTTGCAATTTGGAATGATAAAAAAGAGGAAATATTTATTGCGAGAGATCATTTTGGAATAAAGCCATTTTATTATTTTATTGCTGATAATAATTTTATATTTGCTTCTGAAATTAAAGCAATTTTAGAACATCCACTTTGCAAACCTATTTTAGATAAACAAGGAATATCTGAACTTTTTGGTGTTGGACCAAGTCATACACCTGGATTAACACCATTTAAAGGAATATTAGAGTTAGAACCAGCTCACTTTATTGTTTATAATAGGGATAGCTTTAGAAAAGAAGAGTATTGGAAATTAGAAACAAAAGAACATACAGATAGTTTAAAACAAACTTGTGAAAAAATAAGATATTTACTTAAAGATTCAGTTGAACGTCAATTAATTTCTGATGTTCCTATTGGAACATTACTTTCAGGTGGATTGGATTCGAGTATAATTTCAAAATATGCATCAGATTATTATAAAGAAAAATATGGAGAAAAATTAAGAACATTTTCTGTTGATTATGTTGATCAAGAAAAGAATTTTGTTAAAAATGATTTTCAACCAAATACAGATAATTACTATATTGATTTGATGGTAAAATATTTAGATACAGATCATAAGAAAATTATATTAGATACACCAGAACTGTTTGAAAGCTTAGAAGATGCTATGGTAGCAAGAGATTTTCCAGGTATGGCAGATGTTGATTCTTCATATTTGTTATTTTTTAAGAATCTAAAAAAAGATATTACAGTAACACTTTCTGGGGAATGTTCTGATGAAATTTTTGGTGGGTATCCATGGTATTTCAGAGAAGATGCTTTAAAAAGTAATACTTTTCCATGGTCAATTGCAACAACTGAAAGACAAAGGTTACTAAATAAAGAGATTAGTAATGAAATTTCACTAAAAGATTATATTGATAGTAGATATAATGAATCATTATCAAAGGTTGGATTTTTAGAAAGTGATACAGAAAATAATAAGACACATAGAAAATTAATTTATTTAACATCAAATTGGTTTATGCAAACACTTTTAGATAGAACAGATAGAATGTGTATGTTTAATGGCTTTGAAGTAAGAGTACCATTTTGTGATTATAGAATTGTTGAGTATGCTTGGAATATTCCATGGGAAATGAAAGCATATGAGGGAAGAGAAAAGGGGTTATTAAGATATGCTTTTGAAGGAATGCTTCCAGAAGAAGTTGTATATAGAAAGAAAAGTCCATATCCAAAAACTCATAATCCCAATTACATGGAAATTGTTAAAAAGAAATTGTCAAAAATTATGGAAGATAAAAATGCTCCAATTAATAATTTGTTAAATAGAGAATATATTTTGGAAATTATAGAAACAGAGGGAAAAGCATTTACAAGACCATGGTTTGGTCAATTAATGACAGGACCACAACTTATGGCATATTTAATACAGGTAAATATTTGGCTTGAAAGATATAATCCTAAAATTGAACTATAAATGTTTAAGAGGTCGCTTTTTGGCGACCTCTTTTCAAAGTTCAATATGTTTGAATTAAACTTCGATAAAAAAACCAGATATCTTCTAATGTATTTGCATTAGGGTATTTTTTGCTTGTTTTGGTATCTGATAAAAGAATACCATGGCAACCATATTTGGAACATTCGTCCAGATTTTCTTCTTTATCATCAATCAACATACAAGGATAGTTTGGATACATAAAATCAGATTTACTTCTATCATAAGGTACATATATGATGTCACTGTATGCTTTTGGAGAAATATTTTCATTCATCCAAAAGACTTTTTCTTTAGTAACACCAATACGTTTTATTACCTTAGATAAACCAATAACATAAGATTCAGCATTTATCCGCTCTAATAAGTCTGAAATACCAGGACGTACAGGGATAGTTCTAAAATAACCTGGAGTCCACATGTTGATACGTGCATTTTTGTCAGACTCAAAAAGGTTCATTACACCATCCATGTCAACATAACAAATGAAGTCTCTTTTCAATGGAATCTACCTCCTGCGTTATAGATAATTCTTGGTTAATAGTAAAATTTTACAGTAGTTTCTCTCCTTTCATACTGTACTAGGGTTAATAGTTAGCCTATTAAAACAATATATAATGCTTAGGTATGAGAATAATAAAATATACAGGTTACATAATAACATGAAATTGCCTAAAAATCAAGGAAAAGATGGTGCTTTTTTTGTATAATATGTGTTGATTTTTTATGCATTTAATGATATAAATTAGAATATAAAAATTATAATCAGGAGGAATTATGGGCTTTTTTGATAAATTAAAACAAGGGTTGGGAAAAACCAAAAATTCTATTGATGAAAAAATCAATAATGTATTTAGTGTTTTTAGAAAAGTTGATGAAGAATTATTAGAAGAACTAGAAGAAGTTTTGGTAATGTCAGATATAGGCATGGAGACTTCTGTAAAAATTATAGATGAATTAAGAATAAAAATAAAAAAAGAAAAAATAGAAGATGAAGAAGCTGTAAAAAAAGCACTAAAAGAAATAATGGCAAATATATTAAATATAGCTGAGCCAAAGCTTAATTTAGAAACAGCACCATCAATAATTTTAATTGTTGGAGTTAATGGAGTTGGAAAAACAACATCAATCGGAAAAATTGCAAATAACTTAGTAAAAGAAGGTAAAAAGGTTGTTGTAGCAGCTGCAGATACATTTAGAGCAGCAGCTGTTGAACAACTTGAAATATGGGCTGAAAGATCTGGAAGTCAAATTGTGAAAAAAGAAGAAGGTGCAGATCCAGCATCAGTAGTTTTTGAAGCAATTCAAAAAACAAAGGAGTCTGGTGCAGATATTTTGATTGTAGATACAGCTGGAAGATTACACAACAAAAAATATTTAATGGACGAGCTTTTTAAAATAAAAAAAGTAATAGAAAAGGAAATGCCAGATGCAAGTAAAGAAGTTTTATTAGTTTTAGATGCAGAAACTGGTCAAAATGCAATATCACAAGTTAAAGCATTTAAAGAAACAACAGATATTACAGGAATTGTTCTTACAAAACTTGATGGAACAGCTAAAGGTGGAGTTGTTTTAGGTATTGTTTCAGAAAATCAAATACCTGTGAAATTTATTGGTGTTGGAGAACAAATTGATGATATGCAAGTGTTTAATGCACAAGAATTTTTAAATGCAATTATTTAATGAATAAAGACTTCGGTTAAGTATTTTTAGAAAGGAAATGAAAATGGAAAAGAAAGATAATAATCCAAAAGTTGAAGTCGCAAAAGCAGAAATTAATAAAAAAACAAATGAAACAAAGAAAAAAGTAAATAAAACAAGAAGAATAGTAGTTTTATTTGTATTATTGTTTTTTGTTGTAATTACAGGAATTTCTTTAAGAGCAGAGTATTTGAATTATTTAGAAATTGGTGAAACTTATATTTCTGTGCTTATACAAAAAATTCAAAATAAATATATTGTTTTAGGAACTGTATTTGTTACTACATATATTTTTATATATGTTTTAAACAAATTTATTATAAAAGGTCTTAAAAAGTTTTTTGATGAAGAAAAAAAGGAAATGCCTAAACTTCCAAATAAAAGTTTAAGTTTAGTTGTAGCTTTATTAAGTGGAACAATTGCATCATCAATGCTTGCTGACAAATTGGCAATTTTTAATAATGCAGGCGTATTTGGAATTGAAGATCCAATATTTAGAATGGATATTGGATATTATATGTTTACATTACCATTTATTCAAACTGTGCTTATGTTCTGTATAGGATTTTTCATAGTTACACTTATTTATATAGCATTATATTTTGTAATTGCATTAAATAGTTATTTTGATGGAGTAGATGGTGAAACATTAAAGAAAAATACATTTGTAAAATTAGAATTATTTGTTGTTATATTACTTGCAATAGCTTTTTGCACATACATTTTTGTAAATGCTCAAAATATTTTAACTGGAAATATGGTTCAAATTGGAGATGAAAATACTACAAGTCTAGTAGGGGCAGGAAAATCAGATGTAACAGTTAAATTATGGGGATATAGAATTTTAAGTTTTGTTATTGCAGTTTCAGTTATTAGATTATTGTCTTATGTAAAAAAAGGTAATTTCAAACAAGGAATAATATCTGTATTATTAGTTCCAACATATTTACTAATTTTATTTGTTGTTTTAATAGGTTTTCAAGCAATAAATGTTGGAAGAAATGAATTAGACTCTGAAAAAGATTATATAGCATTTAATATTGATAATACTAAAAAAGCATATAATATAGATATAAATCAACAAAATATAGATAATTATACAACTATAACTTCTGAACAAGTTGAAAATAATCAAGATGTTATAAATAATATTCCATTAATTACAGAGGATGTTACTTTAACAACAGTTGCAGAACATCAAGAAAATAGTGTTTACTATAATTATGAAAATACTTTTTTAGCACTTTATAAAATTAATGGAAGTAAAGAATTAGTATATATTACACCACGAGAAATATTAACTGATAATACAATTAGCTATAACAATAAATCGCTAAAATATACACATGGTTATTCAGCTGTTGTAAGTTCAGCAACAGATACAGATGAAACAGGATATGCAAAATATATTTTGTCAGATTTTACAAGCCAAGATATTTTAAATATCAAACAACCTAGAATATATTTTGGACTAGAAACAAATAGTTTAATAAAAACTAATACATCTTTTGGAAAAGAATATGATTATCCAATTACAGCATCTAAATATGAGGAAAATACATATAATGGAAAGGCTGGATTAAATCTTGGTTTTTTAGATAGACTAGTTTTAGCAATTAATCAAAAAGATTTTAGACTTGCTTTATCAACAGATATAACTAAAGATACAAAAATTGTATTAAATAGAAATGTAATTGAAAGAGCAAAGAAAATATTACCAGATGTATTATATGATGAAAATCCATATTTAGTTATAACAGATGAAGGAAAATTAGTTTGGGTACTAGATGGATATACAAGATCTTGCAATTATCCATATTCTCAAATATCAACAATAGATATTAAAGGATATAAAGAAAGATTAAATTATATTAGAAATTCTGTAAAAGTATTAATTGATGCTTATGATGGAACAACAACATTTTATATTACAGATAAATCAGATCCTATAATAATGACATATAGAAATATGTATCCAGACTTATTTACAGAAAAGGAATTACCAAATGATATAAAAGAACATTTGGTATATCCAAAATTTTTATACAACATTCAAGCTAATATGGTAAATATATATCATGATATAAGTGAAGATACTTTATATAGAGCTGATGATATTTGGCAAATAACAACAAAAGCTAATTCTGCAAATTCAAAAGTAACAGGAGTTCAAATGCAACCATATTACACAATGTTAAAAACAATAGATAGTGATAAACCAGAATTAGGACTTGTCATAACTTATAACAAACTAGAAAAACAAAATATTACATCATATTTAGTTGGTACTGTTGAAAATGGAAAATCAGAACTTGCATTATATAAATTTAATTCTGAAAGCAATGTTGTTGGAATACTACAACTTAACAATCAAATAGAACAAGATGAAAGAATTTCTAAAGAATTAGAAACTATAAATACAAGTGGAACCAAACTTATAAAAGATATGATAATAGTTCCAATAAATAAATCTTTATTATATGTTGAACCAGTATATCAAGTAATGCTTAATGAAAGTGAGATACCAGTTTTAAGAAAAGTTATTGTAGCATCAGGAAATACAGTTGCAATTGGAGATACTTTAGATTCTGCACTTAAAAATTTATTTAATGATGCTTATGCAGTAGATTTAGAATTTGTAAATGTTGAAGATATAACAGCATTAGTAGATTCTGTTATAAAAGCTAATAATAATTTAAAAGAATCATTAAATGCTAATAATTTCGAATTAATAGGAAAAGATATAACAAATCTTCAAGCAATAGTAAATCAATTAGAAAATGCTAGAAAAATTGAAATAGAAAAAGAAAATGAAAAAAAACAATTAAATAATGTATCAAATACAAATTCAGTAGCAGAAAATATAGTAAATAACAATACTGTAAATCAAACAACTAATGTAGTTAATAACTAATATTGTAAAATGAGAGGTAATAATATGAATTTAGCAAATAAACTAACTATTTTTAGAGTAATTTTAGTTCCTATTTTTGTAATAGTAGGATATTTAGGAACTTTAGGTATTATAACAGGTGAATGGCTTGGAATACCAACATCTTTTTGGATAATGAATGTAATATTTATTATAGCTTCTATAACAGATAAATTAGATGGGTATATAGCCCGTTCAAGAAATCAAGTTACAACATTTGGTAAATTCTTAGATCCATTAGCAGATAAAATTTTAGTTTTATCTGCTCTTGTAATGCTTGTGGAATTTGGTAAAATTCCAGCATGGATACCAATAATTGTATTAACAAGAGAATTTTTAGTTAGTGGATATAGATTAATTGCTGTTGAAAAAGGTGGAAAAGTAATTGCAGCTTCTATTTGGGGAAAATTAAAAACAGTTACACAAATGATTGCAATAATTTTAGTATTTGTTGATAAATTTAATTTCTTTAATTTTATGATATCAAATACAAACAAAGTAGAAGCAATGTCAAACAGTATACAAATATACATGACTTCAGGAGAAATTGTTTTAAATATTATTACTTCAGTTATTATGTTAGTTTCAGTAGTGGCAACAATTTTCTCTGGATATGACTATTTAAAAAATGGAAAAGATTTATTTAAAGAGGAAAACTAATGAATAAGGAAAATGCAAAAAAAAGAATAAAAGAGCTTAGAAAAATAACTGAGTATCATGCAAAAAAATACTATGATGATGATAGTCCTGAAATAAGTGATTTTGAATATGATATGTTAATGTTAGAACTTAGAAATTTGGAAAAAGAATATCCAGATTTAATTACTTCAGATTCTTTAACTCAACATGTTGGTGGAACTGTAAAAGAAGGGTTTGAAAAAGTAGAGCATGAAGTACCTCTACAAAGTCTTCAAGATATATTTGATTTTAATGAATTATATGCTTTTGATGAGAGAGTAAGAAAAGTAATAGATGAATCTAATGATGGGATGGAACAAATTGAATTTGACATGTCATCTGAAACAAACAAGGAAGTAAAAAGTAAAATAAAATATATTGTTGAGACTAAAATTGACGGTTTATCAGTTAGTCTAGAATATAAAAATGGAATGTTAGTTAGGGGAGCAACTAGAGGAAATGGCTTAGTTGGAGAAGATATTACAGATAATTTGAAAACAATTAAACATATTCCAAAAAAGTTAAAAGAGCAAGTAGATATTACTGTTAGAGGTGAAGTTTTTATTGGAAAAAATGAATTTGAAAAGATGAACCGAGAAAGAGAAGAAAATGAAGAGCCATTATTTGCTAATGCTAGAAATGCAGCAGCAGGTTCTTTAAGACAACTTGATTCTAAAATTACAGCTTCAAGACCATTAGATATATATATATTTAATGTTCAAAAATCAGATTCAGTAAAGTTTTCTTCACATATAGAATCTCTTTTATATCTTGAGAAACTAGGATTTAATGTTAATCCAGTAAAAGTTTTGTGTAATAGTATAGAAGAAACTATTGAAGAAATAAATAAAATAGGAGATAATAGAGATGAACTTTCTTTCGGTATTGATGGAGCAGTTATTAAAGTTGATGATTTAGAAATGAGAGAAATTTTAGGCTCAAATTATAAGACTCCAAAGTGGGCAATTGCATATAAATACCCACCAGAACAGAAAGAAACAATCTTAAAAGATATAACATTTCAAGTTGGAAGAACAGGAGCAATTACTCCAATGGCAATATTAGAACCTGTTAAAGTTGCTGGTTCAACTATATCAAAAACAACATTGCATAATGAAGATTTTATTATAGAAAAAGATTTAAGAGTTGGAGATACAGTTGTAATTCAGAAGGCAGGAGATGTTATACCAGAAGTTGTAAATGTTATAAAAGAAAAAAGAACTGGAAAAGAATTACCATTTGTTATGGTTAATAAATGTCCTGTATGTGGTGCAGATGCTGTAAGAGAAGAAGGAGAATCAGCAGTTAGATGTATAGGAGTAGAATGTCCTGCAAAACAATATAGAAATATACTTCATTTTGCATCTCGTGAGGCAATGAATATAAAAGGTCTTGGAGATAGTATAATTGAAGAACTATTAAATAGAAATCTAATATCTAATATAGCAGATTTATATAATTTGAAATTGGAAGATATTGCTTCATTAAAGAAAAATGGTACAAAATTTGCTCAAAATTTAATTGAAGCAATAAATGAAAGTAAAAATAATGAGTTATATAGATTAATAAATGGATTAGGAATTAGGCACATTGGTGTAAAAGCGGCTAAACAATTAGAAAAAAAATATAAAACTATGGAAAATTTGAAAAATGCTTCTCTTGAAAGCTTAATTGAAATTGATGATATGGGTGAAAT
>CAORJJ010000045.1:16390-16705 GCA_948517135.1 uncultured Clostridia bacterium
GCAGAAAGTGTTTTTGAATTTTTTGCTCAAGATCAAACTAAAGATTTAATACAAAAATTAGAAAATTCTGGACTAAATATGAACTCTAAAGAATCAAGTTCAGGAGATGGAAGATTTGATGGTATGGTTTTTGTATTAACAGGAGGATTGGATAATTATTCAAGAAAAGAAGCTGAAAAGATAATTGAAAACTTTGGTGGAAAAACATCATCATCAGTTTCTAAGAAGACAACATATGTATTAGCAGGTGAAGATGGTGGAAGCAAATTAACTAAGGCACAAGAACTAGGAATAACAATAATAAATGAACAAGAA
>CAORJJ010000046.1:0-9787 GCA_948517135.1 uncultured Clostridia bacterium
TTAAAAATTTATTAAAAACAGAGATAGTATCAATAGTTTTAACAAGTGGAATAATAATTTTTACATTATACATGTATTTAATTGGATTAATTGGAATTAAATATGAAAGATATATTTTTATACCAGTTATATTAGGTTTAATATTTAATGTAGTATATGGAATTTATTATTTTATAAAAAATAAACCTCAAAAACAAGAAAAGGAAAAAATTGAAACAAGTAAATTAAGAAAAATAGTAACAGCAATTTTGTTATTAGCAAATATATTTTATATTTTGTGTTATATTTCAAGAGGAATATCAAACAAATTATTATATATAGATGAATTTTCAGTATGGGCATTAAATGCTAAAAATATTTTTATTGGGAAAAAAATGGATTTCTTTATAAATACAGGTTTAGAGAATTATCCAAATGGATTACCACTATTATATTCTGGATTTTATATATTAGTAGGAAGTATAAAAGAAAATTTTATAAGAGTTTTTTCAGGAATATATTTAATAATTAATTTATTAAATATTATAAGCTTGTGTAAAAAAAGAAAAGCAAATGTTAGTATTGCATTTTTACTTATGCTTATAGTATATAGTTATTTTTATAGATTTAAAGATTATGCAAGTTCAACATATGCAGATGTTCCATTTATGGTTTTATATACTTGCGGGATATTATATTTTATAGAATGGATTATATATGATAGAAAAAATGAAAATATGATAATTTCAATGGTGAGTACGATAGGATCATGTTGGTATAAACAAGATGGAACATTTTTAATTGCTTACAATATTTTTATATTAATAGTTATAGCAATTTTCTATAAGAAATTGAATATAGAAAAATTAAGTTTAAAATCAGTAATGATTTATATTATTACTATACTAATTGTACCGATAAGTTGGAAAATTTATAATATTGTAGCAGATTTTCCAACAGAATTAGTATTTGGAGCAGGCTCAAAAGTAGAAATGCATTTAGATTATTTAATATCTTTAATGCAAAATATAACAATACAATTTTATTCAGATAAACCATCAGTAATAATTATGGGAATTATAGTTGCATGTATGTTTACAACATTTTATAAATTAGACAATAAAGATAAATTATATGTTGTGATGCAAATTCGGAGCTGTTTTGGCAAACATTGCATTTTTGATATTATGTTATATACTTGTTTTTGGAGGAGAAGCAATTATTGCAGCTTCATTTATTAGATATTATACAAGAGTAATAATGATACAAATTGTAGTATCAGTAGTTTTATTAAAACCAATATTTTTAAAAGAAAAAATTGAAGAAAATAAATAAAAATAAGGGGAACGAACATGAAGAAAGTAGATATTGTAATACCAATATATAATGCATATGATTTTACAAAAAAATGCATAGAAACAATTATTGAAAACACAAATTTAAAGGAACATAATTTAGTATTAATAAACGACAAAAGTCCAGATGAAAAAATTATGCCATTACTAAATGATGTTAAAGAAAAAAATAAAAATCTAAATATTATAGTTTTAGAAAATGAAGAAAACTATGGATTTGTAAAAACAGTAAATAGAGGTATGAGCTATTCTAATAATGATGTTATTTTATTAAATAGTGATACAGAAGTAACTAAAAATTGGATTGAGAAATTGAGTGAAGTTGCATATTCAAAAGAAAATGTAGCAAGTGTTACACCACTTTCTAATAATGCAACTCTTGCATCAGTTCCTAATTTTTTAGAAGAAAATAATTTACCAAGTTTTATATCTTTAGAAGAATATGCAGAGGAAATTGAAAAATGTAGTTTTAACGATTTTCCAGAAATATCAACAGCACATGGTTTTTGTATGTACATTAGAAGAAATGCTATAAATGAAGTAGGTCTTTTTGATGACGATACTTTCGAAAAAGGATATGGAGAAGAAAACGATTTTTCATATAGATGTGTAAAAAAAGGCTTTGTTCATTTAATGTGTGATAATACATTTATCTATCATAAAGGTACTCAGTCTTTTACAGAAAAAAAACTTGAACTTGTTAATTCACATTTAAAAATATTAGAAGAAAAATATCCTACAAATTTTGCTCAAACTAATTTAATAGTAAATACAAATCCATTCAAATATATACAAGATAATATTAAATATTATATAAATAATAAACATAGAAAAAATATTTTAATATTTGTACATGATTTTGTCTCAAGAGATAATAAGTTAGTTGGTGGAACTGCACTTCATATATATGATTTAATAGATAATTTAAGAGAAGACTTAAATATTCATGTTTGCTATTATAGTAATGATGGTTATAAATTGAAATAAATTCTTTTGAAAATATCAATCTATTTAATAATGATTATAAAAAAATAATTGAAAAAGTTTTTTCAATTGTTGATGTTGATTTAGTACATGTTCATCATTTGAAAAACCATTATTTTGATTTATTTGATGTTATGGAAGAAAAGGAAATTCCATTTATAATGACATTACATGATTTTTATATGGTATGTCCAACAATTGTATTACTTGAAAAAAATGAAAAATGTTGTGTAGATAATAAAGAATGCAATTGTAGTGAATGTTTAAAAGAATTGATTGATGTAGATGGTAATATTATTGAAAAATGGAGAAATAATGTATATAATGCACTAAGAAGAGCACAACTTTTAGTTGCACCATCTAATTCTACAAAAGAAATTTTTAACAAATATTATAAAGATTTAAAAATACAAGTTGTAGAACATGGTGTAGATTACGAAGACTTAAAAAAAGACAAAGTAAAACATGATAAAAAAAATATAGCTTTTATTGGTGGGATAAATAAACAAAAAGGTGTAGATATTTTAAAAGAATTTGTAAATAAGGCAAATTCTGATGAATTGAAATTTAATGTTCATATGTTTGGAACAACATCAGAAAGTAGTTTAAACAAATCTTCAAAAAATTACACATATCATGGTTTATATAATAGAGAAGATATTACAAAATTATTAGAAGAAAATGATATAGATTTAGTATGTATGCTTTCAATTTGGCATGAAACATATTCATATACGCTTACAGAAGCTATAACAGCTAAAGTTCCAGTAATTGCTTTAGATTATGGTGCTGTGAGTGAAAGAGTACAAAAAGATAATTTAGGATGGATAATTGAAAAAGATTCATCAATAGAACAAATAATTAATAAAATAAACGAAATTTTTGAAAATTCAAAACAATATGATGAAGTTTTAAAAAGTGTAAATCACTATTTGAATAACTTAAAATCAGTTTCTGAAAATGCAAACGAATATAAAGAAATTTATAATAAATTAATTTCTAATAAATCAAATTTTGAAAGCTTAAATAAAGATTTATTAAAAGAAATATTAAAAAGAGTACCAGAAAAAAATGTAACAGTAGATAATTCTGATTTAATTAATCAATTAAACATAGAAAGAGCAAGCCATAATCAAAGAATTGTTGAATATGATACAACAGTTAAATTATTAAGAGAAGAAATTGATAGATTAAATAAAAGAATTGGTGATGTGATGAAAGATGAAGAAAAATATAATAAAATATTATCATCAAAAAGAATTAAATTGTTAGAAAAAATTAAATTCATCAAACTTTAATTGGAGGAAAAATGGAATTTTTTAAAACATTATATAATAATAGAAAATTAGCATTCCAGCTAGGAAAAAATGATTTTAGAAATAAATTTGCAAGTACTAGTTTAGGAAGTCTTTGGGGATTTGCACAACCATTTGTATTTATGCTTACATATGTAATTGTATTTCAATATATATTAAAAACAGGAAGTTCAGGTAAATATCCATATGTTGTGTGGTTTTTACCAGGAATGAGTATGTGGATGTTTATAAGTGATGCAATTTTAATGGCAAGTAATTCAATAAGAAATTATAGTTATTTAGTAAAAAAGGTTGTATTTCCAGTAGATATTATCCCAATAATATCAATAATATCTTCAAGTTGTATTGGTGTATTTTTAGTATTTATAGCTACTATGGCAGCAACTGCTTTTGGATATTTCCCAAACATTTTAAATATAATTTATATAATCTTTTGTGCATTATGTTTTATTATTGCTTTAACAAGATTTACTTCAGCACTTACAACAGTTGTTCCAGATTTTGCAAATTTACTAAATATTCTTATACAACTTTGTATGTGGTTTACACCAATAATATGGAATTTAACTATGCTTGATGGATGGCTTTCTAGTATATTTAAAGCATTTCCATTCACATATTTAGTAGAAGGATTTAGACAAGCATTTATTGCAAGTTCAACTATTATAACAGAACACAACTTTTTGTTCACAATAATATTTTGGGTAGTTACAATATTAATGTTTGTATGGGGAAATTCTGTATTTAAAAAGAACAAAAAAGATTTTGCAGATGTATTATAAAAGGGAGTAGATTATGAACGAAACAATGATAAAAATTAATAATTTATCTAAAGAGTATAAAATGTTTGCTAATAAAAAAGATAGACTAGTAGAAGCAATGTTTCCTACTAAAATAAAAAAGCATAGTACTTTTAAAGCTTTAGATGGATTAAATTTAGAAATAAAAAAAGGTGAAGTAGTTGGTATATTAGGTAAAAATGGTGCTGGAAAATCTACTTTACTAAAAATTGTTACAGGTGTTGTTATTCCTACAAATGGAGAAATTAGTATAAATGGAAAAGTAAGTTCGCTTCTTGAACTTGGAGCTGCTTTTAATCCAGACTTAACTGGACTTGAAAATATATATCAACATGGACAAGTAATGGGATTATCAAATGAAAGAATTGAAGAAAAGAAACAAGAAATAATTGATTTTGCAGATATAGGTGATCATTTATATCAACCTGTAAAAACATATTCTTCAGGAATGTTTGCAAGACTTGCATTTGCTTGTGCAATAAATGTTGAACCAGACATTCTAATAGTAGATGAAGTTTTATCAGTAGGAGATATGGCATTTCAATTAAAATGCTTTAAAAAATTTGAGCAATTTAAAAAAGAAGGAAAAACAATTCTTTTTGTAAGCCATAGTGTTGGTGATATTTTAAAAAATTGTACAAGAGCAATTATTTTAGAGCAAGGTAAAAAAATTTATGATGGTGATATAAAAGATGGTGTTGAGAAATACAAAAAAATAATGGTAGGAATTGCAGATGATGAAACATCAGAAGAAAAAGAAGAAGAAAATACCACTTCAATTGTATCTTCAAGTGAGGAAAACTTAGATGACTGGAAACATAACTTTGTTCAAAATCCTAATATTACAGAATATGGGGACAAACGTGCTGAAGTAATAGATTATGGTATGTTTGATTTAAAAAACAGACCAATAAATGCATTTGATAATAATGATGAAATAATATTAAAATCAAAAATAAAATTTAATCAAGATGTTAGTGATCCAATATTTACAATGACAGTAAAAGATTTTCAAGGTACAACTCTTGCTGGAACAAATACAGATATTGAAAAAGTATTAACAGGTGATTACAAAAAAGGAGATATTGTAGTAGTAGAATTTAAACAAAAAATACCACTTACAGCAGGAAAATATACATTATCTTTTAGTTGCACTAAATATAATTTGCAAGGAGAACTTGAAGTATTAAATAGAAAATATGATGCTTTATTAATAGATGTTATTACAACTAAAAATGCAGTAGGAATTATAAGATTAAATTCAAATATTTCAATAAAGAAATTTTCTAAAAATTAGAAAGGGTAAAGTATGAGTAGAAAAAAGAAAGTATTTATTACATTCCTTATAATAGTAGTAATTAGTTTATGTATATATTTAGGAATGAAAACAAGATATAGCAATAAAATAAATATTACTGTATTAGGGAAAAATGGATATGTAATAACAACAATCAAAAATAATATAATAATAGTCGATGGTGGAGATAGTAGTAATACTGATATTTTAAAAGAAATAATAAAAGAGCATAATAATTTAGTTACAGCATGGATAACAACATCACCAGAACAAGATAGAATTGGGGCTTTATCCAATATAATTAAAGATGAAAATTCAGATATTCAAATAAATAATATTTTGCATAACTTAAATTATGAAGAGGATTGGTTTGATAAATTAAACTTAACTCAGCAAGAAAAGGAAAAAATGAAAAATGATATAGAAATTATAACACTTGGAAAATATAGAGAAAGAACTACTGAGATGGGAAGAAGAGCAGAATATTATTTTGATAATTTCTATATAACACCTCTTGAAATTAATGATACAAATAGTAATGAAATGGCTGATCAAAGAGCAATTTTAAAAATAGATAATACTTTTAAAAATGTAATTTTATTTAATGGTGTTGATGAAAAAAATGCAAATATATTTTTAGAAAATGATAAAGATCAATTTGATGTAGAAGCAATTTTATTTAATGGTGGAAAAGAAACTAAAAATGAAATAAGACAAAAAATAGAAAATGAAGTAAGACCTAAAATTGCTGAAAGTGAAAATACAGAAGAAAATACTAAAAGTACCATAGAAATTTGGTAACTTTGTAAAGGAGATAAAATTTGAAAACAATTTTTGATAAGTATGAAAGTAATAATATAAAAAGTGTTTTAGAGGAAGATATAGTTGAAAATTATATCAAAAAATATGATGCAAATGAATATGAAAAATATTTAAAAGATAGTGATGAATATGAAAAGATTCAAAGCTTATTAAGTAATAGAGAAAATAGTATTAATTGGTATAATTTTGAAAAAGATTCTAAAGTATTAGAACTAGATGCAGGTTTTGGAGAAATTACAGGAAGTATTTCTTCTAAAGTAAAAGAAGTTGTATGTATTGAGCCAAGTAGATATAAAGCAGAAGCAATTTCAATAAGATATAAACAAAGACAAAATATTACTGTTATATCTGCAAATAATATTGATGAAGTAGAATTACAAGAAAAATTTGACTATATTATAATAAAAGATAAACTAGAATGTTTAGAAAATGTTCAAAGATTTTTGAAAGAAAATGGAACTATATTATTATTTTTAAACAATAAATTTGGAGTTTCAAATTTAGAAAAACAAAGAGAAAATACAATTACTATTACGGATATAGAAAATAAATTAGTTGGAAAAAAATATAGAATATTTTATCCATTACCAAACTACTATAATGTAAATGTTATATTTTCAGATAAATATATTCCTAAATATAACAATACAAAAATAATGAATAATTCAATTGTAAATAATGAAGATGAACCTGGGATTGATGAACTCAAATTATTAAAATATGCAACAAAAGAGGGATTGTTCAAGTATTTTACTAATTCATATATAATTGAGATAAATCCAAAATCAATAGAAAAGTTTATCGGATTTAATAATGCTAGAAAAGCTGATTTTAGGTTATGTACAAAAATTTATGATGAATATGTAATTAAAGAATCTATATTACCAAATTCAAAAAAACATATTTACAATATAAAAAAGAATGCTCAAGAATTGAGTAATTTAGGATTTGAAGTTATAGATGAATTTAAAGAAAATGAAACTATTTGTTCAAAATACATTAGTAGTAATCCATTTAATCAAGTATTAGTAGATGAGATAATGAGTGAAAATATTGAATCAGCACTAAAACTTATAAAAAAGTGGTATGAAGAAATAAAAGATAAATTAGAAAATGAAAGAATTGAAGAAAATAAAGAATTTAGTGATAAACTATTTTATGTTAAAAAGCTTTATTTAGACTTAGTTTTTGAAAATACATTTTATATAGATGGAAAATTTGTATTTTATGATCAAGAGTGGTGTTTAGAAAACTTACCATTAGAGTTTATTATTTATCGTTCTATAAATAATATGTATATATATAATTCAGAAATTTCAAATAAAATAAAAATAGATGAAATGTATAGAGAATTAAATATTTCAGAGTATATAGAATATTTCAAACAAATTGAACAAGACTTCCAAGATTATGTGATAGATAGTCAAATAATGAAATTGTATAAACCAAAAAATAAACTTGAATATTATAATAATAAGCTTTTAGAAGCAAAAGAAGAAATATCAAATCATATACTAGAACTTGATAAATGCAGAGGGGAATTAGGGTTATATAAAGCTGAAAATACTAAAAAAGAAAATTATATTGAAGAAATAAAAAGTGAGCTTTCAGAAAAAACAAATAAAATAGAAGAATTACTTCAAAAACAAAAAGAATTAGAAGAATCTATAAAACAAAAAGATGCTTTAATAGATGATTTTGAAAATAGAAGATTTTTCAAAATATTAAAAGGACTTAATAAAAAATTATTATAGGAGAATTTAATGAAAAAAGTAAATATCATTGTTCCGATATACAATGCTTATGAATATACTGAAAGTTGTATAAAATCTATAATTAAATATACAAATTTGGATGAAAATAATTTAATATTAATTAATGATTGTAGTACAGATAAAAAAATTTTATCAATGCTTAATAATTATAAAAATGAATATAAGAATATAGTAGTTATTAATAATGATAAAAATTATGGTTTTGTAAAAACTGTAAATATTGGAATGAAAGAGTTTCCAGAAAATGATGTAATACTTTTAAATAGTGATACAGAAGTAACAAATAGATGGCTTGAAAAAATATATAATTCAGCATATTCAAATGAATACATAGCAACAGTTACTCCTCTTACAAATAATGGCACAATAGCATCTGTTCCAAATTTTGGGGAAGATAATGAAATACCTGAAAATATTAGCTTGGAAGAATATGCTAATTTAATTGAAAAATGTTCATTAAATAAATTTCCAGAAGTACCAACAGGAAATGGTTTTTGCCTATTTATAAAAAGAAAAGCTCTAAATGAAATAGGATTATTTGATGAAGAAACTTTTGGAAAAGGATATGGAGAAGAAAATGATTTTTGTTACAGAGCTTTAAATCATGGATATATAAATATTATTTGTGATAATACATTTGTATATCATAAGGGAACTCAATCTTTTAAAAAAGAAAATCTAACAAATAGTAAGAAAGAATTAATTGAATCTCATACTAAGATATTAGAAGAAAGATATCCATTTTATATAGAAAAGTTAAATCAATATATGGAATCTAATATGATGAGAGAGATTCATGATAATATAAAAATTAATATTGAATTATATGGTAAAAAAAGAATTGCATTTTTTGTTAATGAGTGGAATGAAAACATGGAAATGACTGGTGGAACATCACTTCATATAAAAGATATATTAACAAATTTAGTAGAAAATAATTATGCATGTTTTGTTATATGTCCAAACTATAATGAAATTTCGAGAATGGAAGTATATTTGTATACAAAAAATACTGCAAGACTAATTTATAGTATAAAGACAGATAAAAAGTTTTATAGTAATTTAAGATATTCAAATCAGTCATATAGAGAATTTTTAAATAGTTTATTTAAAGCATTTAATTTCGATATAGTACATATACATCATTTATTATTTCAAACATTTGATATTTATGAAATGGCTGAAAAATACAATGCTCATATAATTACTACTTTACATGATTTATATACAATGTGCCCAGCAATAAATATGGTTTATAAAGGTACATATTGTGAAGATTCTAAAAATTGCAAAGAGTGCATTTTAGATAAATATAATATAACAGAAGATATTATAGATTCTTGGAGAGAAAATTGTAATAAGAATTTAGCAAAATCTAGTACAATTATAGTACCTTCTGATAATACTAAGAAAATTATAAATAAATTTTATAAAGAGTTAAATATCCAAGTTATAGAAC
>CAORJJ010000046.1:9797-16401 GCA_948517135.1 uncultured Clostridia bacterium
TTATAGAACATGGTGTTGAAATTTATGATGTAAAAAATATAGATAAAAAAGAAAATAGTAATATAAATGTAGCTTTTGTTGGAGCTATGGCAGTTCAAAAAGGAAGCGAAATTTTAAAAGCATTAATTAAGAAAAATGATGATAATATAAAAATTCATTTATTTGGAAAAACTTTTGATGAAAAATTAGCTGAAAATGCGCCAAATTATATTTTTCATGGTCAATATAAAAGAGGCGAATTATCTAATTTATTAGTAGAAAATAATATTGATTTAGTATGTATGTTTACAGTTTGGCCAGAAACTTATTCATACACTTTATCAGAAGTATATATGGCAAAAATTCCAATTTTGGCATTTGATATTGGAGCTGTTGGAGAGAGGCTAAAAAAAGACAAGTTAGGTTGGACAATCCCAGTTACCAAAGATACTGAGCTTATTATTAATAAAATAAAGAAAGTTGTTCATGCTAAAGAATATAATAAAATTATAGAGAATTTTAAAAATCATCAATTTAAAAAGATTGAAAAAATGCAAGAAGAGTATTTAGAATTATATAATAATTGCGCTGATATAAAAAACAAGATTGTAAATATATCAAGTATTCAAAAAATGCAAGATAAAAATGATTTAGAGGATTTAAGAATAATAATTAAGATTAAAGATGAAGAAATTAAAAATCAGAAACAATACATTGATAGTCATCAATATTTAGTAGAGAGATTTAAAAAAACTCAAAATACAGCAATTTGGAAATTAGCAAAAAAGATAAAAGGAATTATAAAAAAATAAGATAAAGAGGATTTAAAATATATTATGGAAAAGGTTGATATATTACTTGCAACATATAATGGGGAACAATATTTAAGAGAACAATTAGATAGCATAATGTGTCAAACATATTCTAATTTTAGATTACTAATTTCTGATGATTGCTCATCAGATTCAACAAAAGAAATTTTAGAAGAATATGTAGAAAAAGATAAAAGAATAATAGTTTTTAGCCAAGAAAAGAATTTAGGAGTTGTAAAAAATTTTGAATTTTTATTAAAAAGAGTTGAAAACAAATATTTTATGTTTTCAGACCAAGATG
Organism: uncultured Clostridia bacterium; assembly: GCA_948517135.1. GTDB lineage: Bacteria > Bacillota > Clostridia > TANB77 > CAG-508 > Scatovivens. The sequence continues at coordinate 10,890 of CAORJJ010000046.1, forward strand.
ATATTTGGAATGAAAATAAGATTGAAAAATCAATAAAAGTTATTGAAGAAACCAAAAGTGATTTAGTTTATTCAGATTTAGAAGTGGTAGATTCATCTTTAAATGTAACTTATAGTTCTTATTGGAAATTAAAAGGATTTTATAAAAAGATAGTAAAATATAATAATTTTGAAAGTTTATATCTAAATAATTTTATAACAGGATGTACAATGCTTTCTAAAAAGGAATTTATAGATGAAGTTTTACCACTTCCAAATACAAGTAAATTTATTTTACATGATTATTGGATTCCATTAATACTAAGTCAAAAACACAAAATAACATATATAGAAGAACCACTTATAAAATATAGACAACATAAAAATAATAAAGTAGGCTCAAAGAAGAAAACAGATGAATTAAAAAGTATAGATGAAATAAGAAAACTTTTTATACAAGTAAAGAAAGAGCATTTTGCTTTGTTTATTGAAAATGAAGAAAAGTTTATAGATGAAAAAATTAAAATTTTAAATAGGCAAGCTATGGAATACTATGAAATGCTAGAAAAAAAGAAAAATTTTAATTTTAGAAAATGGAAGTTATTTTTTAAACTTTATAAATATGAAAGTTTCATATATGTAATGCAAAATTTCATGATTTTAAATATGCCTTTTATTACCAAAATACTATATAAATTTAAAAAATAAAATTGTTGGAGTAAAAATGAAAAAAGTATTAAAATTTATTTGGTGGATGATAAATCCATTTAGTGGAGCATCTTTTATAGATAGAATAATGCCACCAGGTGGAAGAAGAAGAATTGAATATGATAAAAAACAAACTGAGAAAAACTATGCCAAAAGGGTTGAAAATTATTTTAAATTAACAGACGAAGAAACAGCAGAATATTGGAAAGGAATAGATCATAGGAAATATTTAAAATATGAAAAAGATTTGAAAAATCTAAATGAAGATAAATTATCAGATTATGAAAAATGGCTTCAAAAAAATGAGCCAACAGATAAAGAATTGGAAATACAAAGTAAAAAAAGATTTAAAATAAGACCTAAAATTAGCATAGTAGTTCCATTATACAATACTGATATAGATTTCTTTAGAGAACTTTTATATAGTGTTCATTGCCAAACATATAGTAATTGGGAATTATGTTTAGCAGATGGAAGTCCTAAAGAACTTACAAAAATAAAAAAGATGTGCGAAAAAGATAAAAGAATTAAATATAAGTTTTTAGGTGAAAATAAAGGAATTTCAGGAAATACTAATGAAGCATTGAAACTTGCAACAGGAAAATATATATCACTTTTAGATCATGATGATATGCTAAGCTTAGATGCTTTATATGAAGTTGTTAAAGTAATTAATGAAAAAAAGAATGTAGATTTCATATATTCAGATGAAGATAAATTTCATTTCATAGATGAGCCAAGATATGCACCACATTTTAAACCAGATTTTGCTCCAGATACATTAAGATCAAATAATTATATTTGTCATTATAGTGTTTTCAAAAAAGAATTATTAGATAAAATTGGTGGTTTTAATAATAAATATGATGGTGCTCAAGATTATGATTTAATTTTAAGAATGTCTGAAAATGCTAAAAATATTGTTCATATATCAAAAATTTTATATAATTGGAGAGTGCATAAAGGTTCTACATCAATGGAATCAGAGGCCAAGCCATATGCAATAGAAGCTGGCAAAAAGGCTGTTGAAGATCATTTAAAAAGAGTTTCCTTGTCAGGGCATGTTGCAAATGGAAAAAATTCAGGAACATATCTTGTAGATTATGATGTAAAAGGAAATCCTAAAGTTGGAATTTTAATAAATAATAAATCAGAAAAATCTTTAGGAAATATAAAAAATATCACAACTTATAAAAATTATGAAATTTTAGAGTCGAACATAAATAATTGTGAATATTTAATTGTTTTAGATGGAAATTGTATAATAAAAACTCCAAATTGGATTGAAAAGATGCTAGGGTTCTGTCAAAGAGAAGATGTTGGTATAGTTGGCACAAGAGCATATTATGAAGATGATAAAACACATAATGCAGGAATAGTAGTTGGAACAGAAAATGGAGCAAGCTATTTATTTGAAGGCTTAGATAAAAATAAAAATGGCTATTTTGGAAGAGAAAAAATTATTCAAAATATGAATGCTGTATCTAGTATTTGTATGATGATAGATGTAAAATTATATAATAATTTAGATGGTTTTTTAGAGGAATATACAAGTAGTTTAAAATATGTAGATTTTTGTTTAAATGCAAGAAAATTAAATAAGTTAATTGTATATAACTCAACAGTAGAAGTTATATATATGGGTGAAAAAGAAAATATTTCTAAAGAAGAAATATTTAAATTTAATCAAAAATGGAAAGATTTTAAAGATGAATATTATAATACAAATTTTAGTTTAAAAGATGCTCAATGTGAAATAAGAGTGGAGGGAACAAAATAGATGAACATTATAAAACATAGAATTAATCAAATTAAATTTTATATTGGAAAATATGGTTTTATAAAAACAATAAAAAAATGTATTAAAACAGTAATAAGAAAAGTTATAAGAATTATAAAAGGTGAAAAAGATTTACAATATGGAGATTATGGCGGTTGGATAAAATATAATGAACCTAATGATGCTGATTTAAAAAGTCAAATGAAAAGGAAGTTCGATTATGAACCTAAAATTAGTGTTATAGTTCCTATGTATAATACAAAAGAAAAATTTTTCAAAGATTTAGTAAATTGCATGATTAATCAAACATATTCAAATTGGGAACTTTGTCTTGCTGATGGAAGTCCAAAGAAAAATGAAAGCTTGAAAAAGTATTATGAAAAAGATAATAGAATAAATTATAAGTTTTTAGGTGAAAATAAAGGAATTGCTGGAAATACAAATTCAGCAATTGACATGGCAACAGGTGAATATATTGCATTATTAGATCATGATGATATATTAGCAGATTATGCATTATATGAAGTTATATATGCTTTAAATAAATTTCCAAATTCAGAATTTTTATATTCAGATGAAGATAAAATTGATGAAAATGATAATAGATATGATGCTTATTTTAAACCAGATTTTGCGCCAGATACATTAAGATGTCAAAATTATATATGTCATTTTAGTATATTTAAAAAAGAATTAATGGAAAAATTAGCTGGATTTAGAGCAGATTATGATGGTGCACAAGATTATGACATTTTTTTGAGAATGTCTGAAATAACAAAACCAGAAAATATAACACATATACCCAAAATATTATATCATTGGAGAGTTCATAATCAATCAACAGCGAAATTAAATAGTAATGCAAAAAATTATGCATTTGAAGCTGGAAAGAAAGCAATTGAAGATCACTTAAAGAGAATTGGTTTAGATGGAGAAGTTAGCCAAGGATGTATAGAAGGAATTTATAGAGTTGATTATAAAGTAAAAGGTAATCCAAAAGTTTCAATTGTTATTCCAAGTAAAGATGGAAAAGATATTTTGAAAGTTTGTATAGATTCAGTTTTAAATCTTACAACATATGAAAATTATGAAATTGTTGTTGTAGAAAATAATAGTGAAACAGAAGAAGTATTTGAATATTATAAAGAATTAATAAAAAATGATAAAATAAGAGTTGTAAACTATAATACAGGAAAAGAAATAGCCAATCATGAAGAATCATCACTTGAATATACAAATAAAAATAGAAGAGAAGTAAAAAAAGGTTTCAATTACTCTGCAATTATTAATTTTGGAACTCAAAATTCAGAAGGAGAATACATAGTTCAATTAAATAATGATACAGAATTAATAACAACAAATTGGCTTGAACTTATGATAGGTTTCTGCCAAAGAGAAGATGTTGGTGCTGTTGGTGCAAAACTTTATTATCCAGATGAAACAATTCAACATGCAGGAATTATTGTTGGTATAGGGGGAATTGCTGGAAATAGATTTAAAAGTATACCAAAATCAGGACATGGATATTTTGCAAAAGAAAGTATGATAGAAAATTTAAGTGCTGTTACTGGTGCTTGCTTATTTTCTAAGAAAAGTATTTATGAAGAAGTTGAATATATGAATGAAAAACTAGCTGTTGCATTTAATGATGTTGATTTTTGTCTAAAGATTAGAGAAAAAGGATATTTAGTTGTATATAATCCATTTGTCGAATTTTGGCATTATGAATCAAAATCAAGAGGACAAGAAAATACCCCTGAGAAAATAAAAAGATTCCAAGGAGAAATGAGTACTTTTGAACAAAGATGGCCAGAAATTTTAGATAGTGGAGATCCATATTATAATGTTAACTTAAGTTTAGATACTGAAGTTTATCATATGAAAAATATAAAAGTTAATTATTATGGTGAAGAAGAGATAAAAAGAAAAAAGAGAAAATAGTCAATGAAATTTAGGACTGGAAAGTGCCACTAAATTTCAAAAGAGGAAAAAGAAATGAATTTAAAAAATAATTTTAATAAGATTAAATATTATTTTAGAAGATATGGATTTTTTAAAACTTTGAAAAAAGTTTTAAAAAGAGTATTACATATAAAAGAAAACAGAAAATCAAATTTAGAACAGTATAAAATTTGGATAGAAAAAAATGAACCTAAAAATGGAGAACTTGAATATCAAAGAAATTTTAAATTTGAGTATAAGCCCAAAATAAGTATTGTTGTTCCTATGTATAATACTGATGAAATATTTTTTAAAGAATTAGTAGAATCTTTAGAAAAACAAACATATTCAAATTGGGAACTTGTTTTAGCAGATGGTAGTTCTCAAAAAAATGAAAATTTGAAACATTATTATAGTTTAAATGAAAAAATAAAATATAAGTTTTTAAATTCTAATAAAGGAATTTCAGAGAATACAAATGAAGCAATAAAACTTGCAACAGGAGATTTTATAGGATTTTTAGATCATGATGATTTATTATCTCCTGATTGCCTATTTGAAGTTGCAAGTAGTATAAATAAAAACAAAAATGTTGATTTTATTTATACTGATGAAGATAAAATTGATGAAAATGGAGAAAGATTTGAACCATATTTTAAGCCTAATTTTTCGCCAGAAACATTAGAATGCAATAATTATATTACTCATTTTGTTGTTGTAAAAAAAGAACTTATTAAAAAAATTGGACTTTTAAATTCAAAATTTAATGGTGCACAGGATTTTGATTTTGTTTTAAGAGCAACAGAAAAGGCAAATAAAGTTGTACATATTTCTAAAATTTTGTATCATTGGAGAGCAAATAAAAATTCAACAGCAAATGTGGCTGATAGCAAGCCATATGCCTATGAAGCTGGAATAAAGGTCATAGAAGAACATTTAAAAAGAACTAATAAAAAAGGTATTGTAGAATATGGACAAGATGTACCAGGAATCTATAAGGTAAAATTCAATATTAAAGGTAATCCAAAAGTATCAATTATAATACCTAGCAAAGATAATATAGAGCTATTACAAGTGTGTATAGATTCAATTTTAAATCTTACAA
>CAORJJ010000047.1 GCA_948517135.1 uncultured Clostridia bacterium
CATTATATGTTTATCGATAGATTCTAAATATAAAGTAAAACTTTCTTCGTATCTATTCTTAAATTGAGCTGTTTTTGTAACATCATTTGCTTGTTCTGCTGATTTTAATTGTTCATAAGATTTTACTGTACTACTTCTTTTTAAATTAATCATCATTCCATTAATACCAATTCTTGTAGGTATTAATAGTTTTGTTAAAGTATCTGAAACTTTATTGAAAAAAGTTGTATCCTTTGAAATAACTTTTAAACTTCTCTCTTCAACCACTTTGATTCACCCTTTCATCTAATTTGTTTTTACTTTTGTACCAATTTCTTCTTTTATTTCATAAATTAATTTTACTAACATTCCATCTTGTTCTGGAACTGTTTCTACTTCCTTTGTTTTATTTGAATATTGTGATATATTATATTCATTTTCTAATTCTTCTTCTAGTTCTTTTACAATTTTGTCTTTTAGTTCGTTTTCACTATATTCTATCAATTCATTTCTTATCTCTTTATTGGTTGCTTTTCTAATCTCAATTGGTAAGTAAAAATTAGAAAACAATTTTATTCTATTATTCGAATATATTGTATCATAATTTTCAAAATTTGAAAGCCTTTTATTCAAATTTATTTTAAATTTATTTATACAAATTTCCCTTTTTATTTCCACATTTCCTGTCTCTACCTTTTTGTTTTGTAAATATGATTCCTTTTGTTCCTTTTCTAAATAAATTACACCTGTAATATTGGCATCTGCATGTACTGGTCTAGGCTCAATATGTTCACCTTCCATAACACCTTCTACTAATAAATCTCCTTTTTTTACTTCTTGACCAACTTCAATTCTTGCAGTTCCATTATGAACAACAATTTTAGAAATAGTTGCATCTTGTTTTGCTACAATATTACATATCTCATTTTTATCAATTACTTCTGGTACTTCTATTGCCTCTTTTATATTTATAATTACATTTGTTCCTTTTATTGATATTCCTATCCATGAAATATCATCTCTTTCAAGTCTTATTGAATTACTTATTTTTTCTGTATCAATATCTTTTTTCAAGATTCCCTTACTTATACCAAATTCAGAAATTAATGCGCCTATTTCTTCTTTACTTATCTTTTCATTTCCATTAATTTCAATATTCCATACAAATTTTGTTGATATAAAAATAAAAATTGCAATTACTAAAATAGCAACTGCGAATATTTTTCTTTTTCTATATTTATTTACAAAAAATGGGAATCCATATTTTTTATCAATTTTAATTTTGCATTTCGTCTTTTTAGCAATATGTCTAATATCTTTAAAATCAGATTTTAAAATTTTAACTTTTAAATATGTACTATTTTGTCTTTCAATATCAAGCATAACTATATTATTATTCTTGCATATATTTATAAATCGCTCAACAAAAAAGCCCTCTATAACTATTGTTACATAGCCTGAAAAGAACATATATATCCATTTAAAAATCATATTACTCTCCTATATTTTTTCTATTTTCAAAATCTATATTTTCTATTTTTCCACTTACTAAAATATCATCATCTGTCATTTGATTTAATTTTAAATTAAATCCATTTATATTAATATTTCCAATTTCAGTACTTATCCTAGCAAAATAATCTTCATATTCTATAATTCCTTTAAAATTTTCAATCATTATTTCATTAAATCCTGTTATTGTAATCTTAGGAATATTGGAAATAACCTCTCTTGGGATCTCTAAAAATTTACTAACTCTACTATAATCTTTCATAAAATAAAACCTCTCTTTTTTATTTATATATTCAAAAAGAAAGGTTTTATTCATAATTTTTATTCACTTAATATAGCTTTTATCTCTTCATCACTTCGAAGTCTTGGAGAAATATATTCTATTACTTTATTTTTGCCTTTAGTAACTGCACAAATTGCAACATCTTTATCGTCTCTTAATCTGAAACTAGCATATTTTAATATTATAGGCTTATTATTAACAGCTTCAAGCACTACATCCTTATCATCTCTTAATTCTTTGCTAGCAAAATATAACACTTGCCCATCATTTTTTGCTGCTGTAAGTAGTACATCTTTATCTCCTTTTAATTTATCGCTTGCATAACAACAAGTCCAACCTGCTTGAGAAACAGCTGTAATGATTACTTCTTTGTCATCTTTTAATCTATCACTTGCAAATTCAAGTGCTCCACCATCAATTTTAACAGCAGTTAAAATAACTTCTTTATCATCACGAATTTCATCATTTGCCCATTCAATTAATATTGGCATTGTTTTTACTCTTTCTAAATAGAACTCTCTATCATTTGTTTTTTCTTTTGCTTCTATAATTTCAGGACTATCTGCCATACTTATCTCCTTGTTTAAAAATAAAATTCTGATTTCTTCTCATATTTTTCTCTTGTTAATTTTCTAGAAATTTTTCTATTTTTAATTCTTATATCATACAACAAAATTGCTATTAATAGTACTATACAAAATCCAAAAAAGAAATTATTTTTTAGTATTTTTACAACACTACCAAACTTTGGCATTGTATAAATAACTTTTCCTACAACAGAATTGTATTTTACAATCTCATCATCTTGAACCTCATTATTATCACCTTTTGTAATAAAAGAGTATTCTCCATCATCATTAGCAATTTGTATAATTCTATGAGTTATAAGCTTCCCATCACTATTTTTAAAAGTTATTATATTTCCTACTTTATATTTATTACTTGGATACCCTTTTTTTACTATAATAATATCATTTACTTTTAGTTTTGGTCTCATACTTTCTGATGATATTGTATATACATCTATATTAAGAAAACTAGGAACTTCATGAGAATTTCCTAGTTCCAAAATAATTAAAAATAAACTAAATATTATTGTAGGTATTAGTAATATATATAAGATTAAGATGAAAAGCTTTTTTATCTTATGCTTTTTTTCTATTTTTTTTGATATAATATCTGGTTCATATCTCATATATACCCTCTCATTTTATTGTTTCTTCATAACTATTGGTTTTACATTTTCAACAAATTCAATCTCAGACATAGAAACATCACTTCTTTGAATATTGTTGTAATCAACGATTTTTTCAACACATTGCATTAGTTCATCTAGGTTTTCTTCTAAATCAACTTTTTCTACATTTAAATTTAAAATTTTATATCTATTTGCAATTATTGATGTAATATCACTTTCTTCTATTAGTTTTATATTATTAAGCATTACTTTGTATGGTTGATTGATAAAATCTATTAATTCTTGTACTTCACCATCAACATTAATATCAGGATCATCTATATATTGTTCTTTTACTCTATTATATACATATGTATAAAAAGATACTGCAATTTTTAACATATATTTTAATGTACATGTATCATCAACAAATTCCGCAATTCTAAGATTTATTCCTGCATCATCTAGTTCTTGGTATAATTTCTTAATTTCTTTAATTTGTGTATTTGAAGCAACTGGGAATTCATAAACTTTACGTTCTAATTTCTTTTTAAAGAATATAAATAAAGGATTTTTTATTCTTTTAATAATTTTCTTATTATTTTCATTTTCTTTTAATAACGCTTGCTCTTTTTTATTAACTGCTTTTAATTTCTCATCATATTGAGTTTTAAAAGAATCCTTATTTTTACATCTTTCTTTTAAATCATCTAATATGTATTTATATTTTTTATATGTATTATATTCCTGAAGTGTGTTTAATAATTTTCCAATACTTTTATTTACTTCTGTTTGCTTTTCAGGTGAAAGTGAATAATAATTTAATGAACATATTCTATTATATAAATTTGCCATTTCTTTATCATTAAAGTCTTTAGATTTCCATTCACCATTGGTAAATTTTTCAATAATATATTTGCTATCTAGTCTTTTCAATTTTATTAATTCTTTATTTAGTTCAAAATATCTTCTAACTAAACCATTTTTATCTAATGTCATATTTTTTAATGTTCTATCATTTCTTTCTTTTAGTTCCTTTTCAAACTTTTTAGAATTTATATTATAAAGGTATCTCATATTTAATTCAATATGAATTACTATGTCTGGACATTTCCAATAAATTGTTTCAAATGTTTTCTTTAATTTTTCTGATGTTAAACTACCATCAGATGTTTCTTCAAAAAATACTTTCATATAATCATTTGTATATTGACTATAATGAAAATCATTTTCTGTAAGTATTATTCCATAATCTCTAAATTTTTCTAAAAATAATTTAATATTTTTATTTACTAATTCTAAATTCCCCTCAAAAAAGCAATCTAAACTATGGTTTATTTTATCAAACCCTAGTTTTTCAAATGGAGTATTTAATTCATTAAATAATTCAATATCTTTAATACTTTCTATACTTTTAGATAATTCAGAAATTTTAGGATTTTCAACAACATCTAAAATTGAATCATATCTATCTTGAATTGTATTCCAAATAGATTTATTAATTTGCTCAGCTTCTTCAATAAATTCATCAACTTTTTCTACATATTTTGCTCTGTTTTTCTTAGTATTAACTGGTAAAACACTTAAAACTTCTTTGTTTGTTGAGATATATTGTTCAAATTTTTCTAATATATCACTCATTTCTCATCAGTACCTTTCAATTTTTTTTCTTTTTCTAAAAAAGCCATATATTCTTCTGATTTCTTATATAACTCTAATAGTTCTTCGTTACTTAATTCTGATAATTCAAAATTTTTATCCATTGTATTAATTCCTTTCAAGAAATTATTTTTATTCCGTAATTATTATATATTAATTTAAAATTCAAGTCTATACTTTTTATGTTAAATTTATGTTAAATTTATTTTCTCAAAGAGGCTTATTTTAAATAATAAGCCTCTTTGATTTGTTCTTATTTTATTATTATATAAGAGAATACATCACCTATTGGTTTATATACTGTAACTATTTCATGTGTAATATCTGGTTTTGTAATTGATGTATTAGTTGTTGTATTTGTTCCTGGTATAATTGGTAATGTTTCTGATGTATTAGTATCAGGATTTATAACAACTTCTCTTTCTTCTTGACTTATATCATATAGTGTAAATACCAATCTATAAGTTCCTGTAACTAGTTTCTCACCATCTAATGGTGGTTTTATTTTATATTTCAAATTAAAGACTGCATCACCTAAGCTTGAAGAATTTGATTTTATATTTTCTGTGCTAACAGCTTCATATTCAATTTTTCCTTCGTTTTCAATTTCTTTAGGTGCTTTTGTTAAAACTTGTCCTTCTTCTGAAATTAATTCTACATAATCTGCTAAATCAACAGATTGATAATTTTTATTATATATTTTTTCAGTAGTTATTTCTCCTTTTTCACCATATTCTCTTCTTTCTAAAGATACTGTAATATATGGAGTTGTTAATGTAGAATTATATTCTAATTGTACATCTAATGTATTAGATGTTTCTTCATCTCTTGAAGCATATCCTTGTTCATTAAGTGTTAGACCAGTACTACAATCAATTACAGCTTGATTATCTGGCAATTTTGAATTTAATCCATATCTATTATTAACAATATTTAAGTCTATTGTATCCTCTGCTAAATGTTTTTCTGTTCCATAATATTTACCATCAGCAGATGCAAATGTTTTAATTGAAAGTTTATATGCACCTGAAGCAAGTGAACTATTAGTTGCATTTATTACTAGTCTCTTAGAAACATTTGCTACAATATCATTTAATTTGACTCTTATTGTACCATCACTTCTTGGATGATATCTTGTTCCATCTATTTCAATCCATGTTCCTAACAATTCAGAACCTTGAACTTCTCTACCATCTTTTGTTAAAGTTACTACTGCCCCTAGTTTTTTATTAAAGTATTGAGTATTTGTAGGAGTAGCACCTTCAACTTGCTCTGTTGAGAATGATGTTCCAACAGTAATACTTGCTGTATTTCCAACATATAAATTTTGAATTCTAGGAGATATTGAAACTCCATTTTGTGAATTTGCTCTATATACATTATATTTTGTTCTATGAGCTGATAATTGTGATGATATTAGTCCAATATTTAACTCTGGTATATTTGCATCATTTAATTGCTCACTATGTAATTCAATAGTCATTTCTGGATCTGAAGTAATTTTTGCATTTTCTCCTTCTGGAAAATCTACATCTTTAAAATCAACTATAAATATAAATGCTTCATAATGGAATTTTAAATTTGAATCATAATAACTATTATTCATTAAAGTTTCATTATATAATTCTTTTTTATCTCCATCTTTACTTCCCATAGCAATAAAATCTTTTAAGTAAAATACATTTTGCGCAGTTTTTACTGTATAATAATAGAATTTTGGTTCATTATTTTTTGATAAATCTACCATTGTTATGTTTGTTTTTTCTGGAAGCATATAACTAGTATTTAATACTCTTGTTAATTTTTCATAATATTCATCATTCTTTTTACTTCCATTTATTACTTGATCTCTAAAATTCCTTTGAGATAATTCTAAAAATGTTGAAAAACTACTATCTGTTGTTATATCTGTTGCTGATGTTGTAAATAAATCATATTTAACACCTGGTGTTATAGCTGCATTATACCCAGTATCTTTATCCAATTGCATACTCATAGAAAGATGTATAACAACTTCTACTGTATAAAGATTTGGCCCTTCCATATAGCTTAAATTCATAAGAATTTCACCAGTACCTAATTTTTTATTTTCTTCAATTTCAACATTCTTTGAGTGATATAAATATAAACCAACAGTTGTTGTTGTATCAGCATTTTCAAATGTGTATTGCTCATCTCCTGTAAATAAACCTTTTCCATCCTCATATTTAAAATTTGTACTAGCATCACTTGCCCAACCAACATTTCCCGTTTTCATTGCTAATGCAAATTTTGTATTTGCATCTTCAGAAATATTTTCTATTTCAGATTTATCTACTAAAGTTATATTATCATCTTCCCAATTTACTGAGAAATCTTGAATTGTTAATGTACCATTTTTCTTTATTGCATCTAATTCTTTTAAAGAAACATCTACTGCACCTAGAGTTGAATAGTTTGTTACTATTAAACTATCTGCTGTTATTTCAATACGTTTTAATCTATTTAAACCTGTATACCATGCATAATATTGATAATCTTTTGGTGTTGGCTCAATGTATCCATAATAAGAACCTGTTGAATTATATTGATCACTTGTAAGATTATTTTCTTTTTGTAATTTATCAGCTTCAGGTGTAAGTATTTCATATGCTGTATAAAAACCATTTTTAGTAATATCATGTTCAGGATCTCTTTGATGCAATCCTAATACATATGAAGTTGTAAAGTTTCTTTCTCCCCATACTGGAGCTTTTCCAATTTCATAATTTTCATCATATATACCTGAATATAAATTCTCTCCTTGATATACACCAAAGAATGTCATTCCCTCGACATGTCCATATTCACCTTGAACATCTTCTCTGGCTGATATATTTAAGTTTGAACCATTATATAAGTATATTCTGTTATCAACATTTTTTGTAACTGTTATTCCATCTTCTGAGAAAGTTACCTCAGCTGGAACTTCAGTTCCATCTTTATCTACCATACTATAAAAACTTGATAATCTGTTTGCTCCATTTTCTAAATAAAGCATTGTTCCATTTTTTATTGTTAATTTTCCTATAATATTAAATGCATATGCAACATCTTTAAAATAAGTATTAGTACTATCAGTAGTACCTTCTAAATTCATAACAGAATTATCAATTACAACATTTGTTGCTCTTTGAACTGAAATTCCTTTTTTAATAATTTTATTTTCTCTTGAGCCATAATTTTTTATTGTTATATCACCATCTTTAGCAGCACTTGATGCATTACCTGAACCAAATATACTTCCTTTTATATTAATTGAATTATTTTCTGTTGTATCATAATCTGTTCCATCTAAATTAATTTTAATATTACCATTAATACTTTTGAAATTATAATCAAAAACATCTGAACCAGTTCTTGATTCACCACCACCAAATATTGTATCAGATATTTCTATTTTTCCTTGTTCATATCCTTCATTTATAGCAGACTTTCCTATAAAAAGATTAGCATTTCCAAATATTTTAGCTTGATTTGATCCACCATACACACTACCATTTATTGTAGCACCTGATATATATACATATGAATCTGCACCAGCTATTTGCTCTGTACTTGTATCACCAATTGCACCAACGTTTGCAGCATCACCACCACCAAATAAATTATTTTTTATAATAGTAGTTCCTTCTGCAATTATTTTTGTAGGTCCTTTTACTAAGGCTTTATTACACGCATTTCTTTCGTCACCTTTACCAGCTGCAAAAGCACTTCCATTAACTGTTGTTGAACTAATTCTAACAGATGTTTCTCCATCTACATTTCCTAGCTCCCCACCACCATATACGTTTTCTACAATAGAATTTAAAAGCTCTACTGTTGTTTTTTTAGCAACTGTATTTTCACCAAATCCGCCACCATATACATTACCTACATTTTCCGTATTTTCACATTTTATCAATGTTTCTCCAACAGTACCTGCTGAATTAGAACCTCCATATATATTACGAGCTTTTCCTTTTACATACATTGCAATAGTTCTGCTTTCTTCAACACCTGCATTATTTCCACCATTGAATGCATTTCCAACTTCAGCATTTTCATATAAATACATTTCATTTTTATATGGTTTACTATCTGTACATTTAACTTGTGCATTATTTCCACCAGCATATACTTCATTTACATATGTTGGTGCTTTCTCTCCAACTTTAACTGTGATATTTCCAGTAATTGTACCATTTATATTAGCACCACCAAATACTTTAAGATTTTCATATCTTCCACCATCTATTGTTACACTAACTTCTTTGTTAGTTGCTGGTCGTACATTATTTCCTTTTCCTGCTCCATAAATATTTCCAGCAATATTTATATTTCTATCTTCATTTTTTGAATTTACAGTAATTGCAGAAATACCATCTACTGCTCCCATTTCGCTACCACCATAAATATTTCCAGCTATATTTACATTATTTGAATCATTATTTACTATAACTTGAGAAGTACCATTAACTGATGTTGCTAAACCACAACCACCAATAAATATTGCATCTTTACCTTCATTATTAGCATTTACACTACCACCACTTAAAGTGATTTTTGCATTTCCTTTAACTGTTCCATTAACATTAGAACCACCGTATATAGTTCCATCAACAATTCCGTTTTTTATGTTTATTTCAATATTTCCATCAACACCATTTTGATTAGAACCACCATATACATTTCCACCAATAGTTCCACCTAGTATGTCAATTTTAGAATTTTGAGCAACTTTTCCAAAGTTTCCTCCTCCATACACATTTTTAAGAATTTTAGCATTTCCATCTATAATAACATGTGATGAATTTAATTTTCCTACATCTACTTCTCCATTTTTTCCATTACCTGCACCTAATACATTTCCATATTCTAATTTATAAATTGATTCTTTATCAGGAGAATATTTCTTATTGGCTAATCTACCATCACCACCAACAGTTGCATTTCCTCCAAGATAAATTAATGCATTTCCTGTTAAAATTCCATTTCCAGTAGATGATTCATAACCATTAATTCCACCAACTATACTATATTGAACTATTCCATCTGTCATTTGTATAATTTTATCTCCAGATGTAGTTGTCATTACAGAACCACCTGATATATATTGAATATTGGCGCCACTACCTTTCACATATATATATGTATTAGTTAGATTATTTGGACTTGAACATAAACCTCCAGTTAAATTAGCTATTTGTCCACCTTCTACTGTTAATATTCTATTACCTTTATCATATGATATTGTTTGACTATCCGTTGTGGAGCCTGAAAGCATAATTCCAGCTGTACTTGCAAAATACTGGTTAGCTTCTGTTGAAGTGTATTTTTCATAAGAATCTGTACCAATCTTTCCACTTTTTATGTATATATCATATATTTTATCTTCTGTATCAGATATTGTTGATATAATTCCTCTTGCATCGTCTCTTGCAAGAAGTCTATAATAAACTTTTAAGTCTTCATTATTATTTAATGCTTTATCATAATCTGATCCAATAATACATGTAGCTAAAACTTGACGATCACTTTTAGGTGCATTTGGATTCTTTCCCTTTTCAACAAAGATATTTGAATATTTTCCTGATTCTATTACAGTTTTATATTCTTTATTTTCACCACCAGCACCTTGAAGCTGAGCAAAAGTTGTAGTAGATTCACTTGCATTTAATGGTGTCATCCCTCTACCAATACGTAAATTATATGAATTTCCTATTATAGTGTAATTAAATTTTCTATTTACATCATGATATATAAAATCAGTAGGATTATTTTCATTATAATTTTCAGAGCCAGCAATATTTAAAAATGCCATTTGTAAATCATTCTCAATCTCTACATTATAATTTAATTTAATTTTTGCATTTTCATTTAATCTATAATCATGAGAATTATATAAACTTGTAACTGTATAACCAACATTTGCTTTTCCAAAAGCTTTATTATTAGTATTATCAGAACCAATTTCTCCACCAGAAACTATAATTATATTTAATTCTCTATCTGACGCATTAGATGCATATTTTGGATTTTGATTTAATTTATTTATTGCCTCATTCCATGAACCAACTTCATTACCAAGTGTTTTACCATCACCTGTACCACCTTGTTTCATAAATACTACATTTGCAATTTTCCAGTCTGCATATAAATCTAATGTAATCTCTTTGTTTTCTAAGCTTGCTGGAATTTCTAATTTTTGAACTTTTGTATTATTATTTATAGATATATTATAAGCACTATTTTTCCAACCATCAAAACCTAATAAAACTTCTTCTTCAGGTTTTGTTGAATCTGAATATCTTTTTGTTGCAACAGGTCTATTCATAAATGGATTATCAATTAGTTCAAATGATATTTTTCCATCAATTATAGGTAAACATGTTTTATAAGATACAAGATTTTGTTTTTCATTTTCATCAGCTGATATAGAAGCTGATATTTGTGACATTTCATAATCATAATTTTCTATTGTAACTAAATTAACACTATCTGGCTTTAATGCTAGAACAAGATTAGATGGTGTGGTTCTAGACCCTTCTACTCTTACAAGAACTTCTATTTTATTATCTATTAATTGATTTCCAGCAGATGAAGATAATTCAAACGTCCTATAATCAATTTTCTTATATGCAGATGATTCTATAATATCAAAATTATTATTATACCTTGAATCTTTAAATGTTACTTGCATTCTCCAATTTGAACCAACTTCAACATCAGAATTAACTTCAATTGTAACTTTACAATCAGCAGTATTTGCAGGCATTCCAGTAAGAGGTTCTCTTACTGATGTAACATTTATCTTTGAATAATCAATAAAATTTTCTGAATCTTCATTTCCTGTTATTGGATTTTCTGGAATTGAATGATAATTAACTGTAACTTTAGCTAAATTATCTTCAGTATATTTTCCAGTATTATTTCCATCTTTATTATCTGTATAATTTTTTCCTAAATAAAAGTTTTTATCTGATTCATATGTATCAATTACTATTTGTTCTTCTGTTCTAATATCTTCTGCAATAGCAACATATGTGTACTCTACAAACTTATCTGTATCCATTTCGACAGAATCAAATCCAAATTCAACATCTTCATTTTTAAATTCTTCAATTACATCTAATACTTCATTTTCTAAAGACATAAGAGCTATATCATTATTCTTAAAACGAACTAATTTTACGTTTAATTCATTTTTTACATTATTTAAGTGTATTGTTGATATTGCTTTTACATTTATGCTTGGTGCAAATTCTGTTGGTTCGTAAACATTTCCATCTTTTTCAAAAAGAATATTGTATGCAAATACTGGATGAAATTCTTTAAAATCTTCAGATTGTTTAATTTCCATTTCAATATTTTTAATTTCTTCTTGTGATTTATTTATTGAAATTGCATTTAATGAATAACCAGTTGGAATATATCCATTTGCAATAAATTTTGTTTCATTTTCTTCAAAAGTTAATTCTTGTTTATATAATTTTGTATCACCAACTTTTATTGTTTGATATTCAACTTCTATTGAAACATCTCCAATTGAATATCTATCTTCTCCACTAGTTTCTTTTACTGTAAATTTACTTCCTGGTTTTAATCCTACTTTTTCAACCACAGTATCTGGATTATATGCTGGTTTTTCTATTGTTTCATTATCAATCTTATTTTCTTCTACTGTGTTTTCAGCATTTACCTCATTATTAACTTTGTTTTCTTCTACTACTGTATTTTCTATAATTTCATTTTCTGGAGCAACAGTAGTATTTGTTGAAATTTCATTTTCTACAATAGTATTTGTAGATACAGTATTTTCTACAACATTTTGTATTTCATCCGTAATAGTATTAATAATGACATTGCTATTTTCTTCTTTTACCTTATTCTGAACTCTATTATCAGTTATATAATATTGGTTTACATAGTATCCATTTATTTGATCAGGTAAAATAATATATTTTTCACCATTTGTATCTGTAAATACTTCAAGATCTATTTCAGAATTTTCTAAAGAAATATCTTCACCATATTCTTTGAAATTAATTTTTATTGCATCTACTAATTCAGATTTAGTTGAAAAATTAAATCTATATATAACAAATAAAAATACAATTAAAATTAGAATTATTAGTGTATTTCTAACTAAATTCTTTTTAATAACTTTATCTTTTTTAGTTTTAAAAATTCTTCTATTTCTCCTAGCCATATAATACTCCCATTATTAATAAAATTCATGGTTATTGTATCATAGAGTGCTATTTTTTTAAAGTATTTTCCTATTTTGTAATATAAATGAAAAACAAGAAAAAAGGTAATAAATTGAACATTTATTACCTTTTAATTTATATTTCATTTATAATTTTAACTAAATTATTTTGGGTTTACTTGTGTTCCAGCTGAATCTAAACTAAAGTTTAAAGTATATCTAGCACGAGAACCTGATGCATAGTTTTCGCAGTCAATATCTTGACCTTCAATCCACATATAAACTCTATATTTTGTTACACCAGCTGCTAAGGCTGCTGATTCTCCACTTGGAGTTGTTGCATTCTTTGGCATTACAAGATCTGAAGTTGATGTATCATTTTTACTTGTTGACCAAGTTTTATGTACTGGTGCAAATTTATCACTATGAGCAGTTGCTGTACCATCTCCTAATAATATTCCTTCTGCAAGTGTTATTGGAGCCTTTACACCATCATATGCTATTTCAGAATTTCCAGCACCTTCTCTTAAACCATGATTCCAGCCAACTGTTTTTTCATCATATACAATAGCTTTTGATGTATGATAATCATTGTTTGGTTCCCACATCATTGGTGTTCCACCTGTTTTTAAAGTAGCTCTTAAATCTTCTGCATCTTCAGATTTTTTATTATCACCTGGTATAATTGCAATACGAGAAGCATTTGTTATACCTTTTTCTTTTGTTGGATCTTCAATTACTTTATCAGGATTATTTAATTCTAATTCAACAACATTTCCTGACATATATAAATCTTTTTCAGCATTTCCTGATTTTAAATATATATCAAATGCAATATAATGTCCAGCTGGTGATTCTGTTCCATCATATGCTTCTTCAGTTTCTTCTGTTGAAGTAATTACGAAATTAGTAGATGTTTCACTTTCTGGTTCAGTAACACCATAAAACATTTTCATACTATTACCATTTTTTTCAAGTACTGTTGATACTGGTTCCATTACAACTGGTAATTGGTTAACAATGTTTTCTTTGTATTTTTGTGTTGCATCTTGTAAATCTTTTAATTCAAGTACTGTTTTCCAATCTTCAGCATCAGCTGAAATTTGAAGACCACTTTGTGTCTCAATTCTAACATCAAGATTTCCAATGCTTACTGTTCTGTTTGCAGTAAACCATGCATAAGTTGACATTATTAATAGCACTGCTGTTAACAATAAAACAAGCAATAAACTATCTAACTTTTTCTTACTTACTTTTGTTTTTTTCTTCATTTCTTTCCTCCTATATTAATCAACATGTTCTTCTGTAATATCCATATGCATTTTCAATTCTCCGCCAAGTAACGCATTTGTACAATCAGGATCATCACCTTCAATAAATACAACAATAGTGAATCTATCAATATCACCTGGTTTGAAGTCTTGTCTACATTCTAACATTACAGTATCATCGGAATAAAAAGCTTTTGTACCTTCTTCTGGTTCTTCTGTAAAGCCATTTAATTTAGCATAAACTGATTGTTCTCCATTCAAAAAGACCATAACCCTAATAGCTTCATCTACATTTAAGATAACATCATCAATAAGTGTAGAATACCAATAATTAACCGTTTCTTTACCTTCATTTTCTATGTAGAAAGTATATGCAATATAATTATCTCCATTGTGAGAACCATCACTTTCTGTATCAATATTTTCTGGTAGCCATTTTATAGAAATGTTATCCATACCATCAAATGCAGAGGCTTCAAGTTTTCTTGACACCGTCTTTTCAGCCATATTCTCATAAATTACTATTCCTTTATCCCAACTCAAATTTCGATCTAGAATAATTGTAAATTTTCCAGCATCGTAAATTATAGATAGGATAAAATATAATAAAATCAAGAATAACAATAAAATAAGTAGTGCAAGTCTAATTATTTTGATTCTCAAATCTCTTCTAACTATTTTTTTAGAGGTCGTCTCAAATTCAAACTTTGTCATTTTCATTTGAACAACCTCACCTCCTATTAGATCAAAGCTATTTTAGATTAGACATACATATTGAATTTTGCATATTCTCTAATTTAGGTTAATTTTACCATATCTAGTAAATCACCTCAATTACATTATTTTTACATTTTTTTCTCATGTTTGTTACATTTAACACTTTAATTGACTAAAAAATTTCTCTATGTTACAATTTTCATATACTAATAAGAATGGGGTTTTTGTATGAAAAAAGAATTAAATACTCACAAATCAAAAAGGATTTTAAAAATTATTTTAGTACTTTTAATTGTTACAATTTTATTTCTAATTATAAGGTCAACCTATTCAAAATATGTAACAAATGATGTGAAAGATGCAGATTTTAATATATCAAATTGGCATATATTAATTAATAATTTAGATTTAACAAAAGAAATCCTCCCAAGGATTTTTCTTTTTTAATCTATCTTTAATATTTTTTATTGTTATACTATT
>CAORJJ010000048.1 GCA_948517135.1 uncultured Clostridia bacterium
TAGAGAAGAAAGTTTAAAAGAATATATAAAAAGATTTTCAGATAGAGAAGTAGTTAAGGTTTTAGATCCAACACTATTATTAGAGAGAAAAGATTATGAAGATATTCTGTTAGAAAACAAGATAAAAGAAAAGTATCTTTTAATATATGCTTTAGGACCAGATGAAAGATTAACTGAAATAGCTAAAAAGAAAGCTAAAGAAAATAATTTAAAAATTATAGAACTTAACGATTTCAAAAAAATAGGATATTTTTGTGATCAAATTTCAAATGCAGGTCCAGAAGAATTTATAACATTAATAAGAAATGCAGAATGTATAGTAACAAATTCTTTTCATGGAACAATTTTTTCGATTATATTTGGAAAAGAGTTTTATACAATAACAAGATTAAATAGAAACTCACGTATGGAAAATATACTAGAAATTGTTGATATGAGAGATAGATTATTAGATAAAGTAGAAGATATGGATAATGTAAAATCTCAAGACTATAAAAAAGCGTATGAAAGACTTGAGAACGAAGCAAAGAAATCAAAAGAGTTTTTAATAAATTCGTTAGAGGTGAAAGAATAATGTATTTAGATGATTACAATAAATATTCATGTAGTGGATGCACAGCATGTAGCAATATTTGCCCAAGAAATGCAATTAAAATGGTCAGAGACTCTGAAGGTTTTAGATATCCAGTAATTGATGAGGGAAAATGCACTAATTGCAATGCTTGTGTTAGAATATGTCCGAATATTAAAAAACATGAAGAGAATAAAATAATCAGTGCTTATGGTGTAAAGCATAAAGATGAAAATCAAAGAAGAACTAGCAGATCAGGAGCTGTATTTATAGCAATTTCAGATTATATATTAAATAATGATGGTATTATATATGGTTCAAAAATGAATGATGATTTTTCAGTTTCACATGCTAGAGCAACTACAAAAGATGAAAGAGATTTATTTAAAGGGTCAAAGTATGTTCAAAGTGATATGAATTATATCATATTAGAGGTAAAAAAAGATTTACAAGCTGGAAAGAAAGTATTATTTAGTGGAACAGCATGTCAAGTAGCAGGGGTAAAAGCAGTTATTCCAGAAAGTTTGCAAGAAAATTTATATACATGTGATTTAATTTGTCATGGAGTTCCAAGCAATAAAGTATATGAAGATTTTTTAGAGTATATTGAAAAAACACATAATAAAAAAATAAAACAATTCATTTTTAGAGATAAAAGATTTGGTTGGGAAACTCACTACGAAACAATAATCTTTGAAGATGATACAGAAATATCAACACAATATTTTAGAAATTTGTTTTATGGTCACAATATATTAAGACCATCATGTCATGAATGTAATTTTGCAAATCAAAATAGACCAGCAGATATTACAATAGCAGACTTTTGGGGGATTGAAAATGTTAATGTTGAATTTAAAGATGAATTAGGTGTTTCATTAACTATTATAAATAATAAAAAAGGACAAGAACTTTTTGACAATGTTAAACATGAATTAGAAGTAATAGATTGTCCTATTGAAGATGCGATAAAAAATACATATACATTAAATAACCCAACTCCAGAAGCTCCAGAAAGAGAAAAATTTTGGAAAGACTATTCAGAAAATAATTTTGAGTATATAATAGAAAACTATGCCAAGTAAGATAAAATCCATATGTTTGACAATTTACATAAATTTGTAGTATAATACTAATCGAGGTTGAATTTTATGTATTATAATTGGACAGAAAAAACTAATACAGAAGAATTAAAAATAGTATGTAATTTAATAAGAAATGGTGAACTTGTAATATTTCCAACAGAAACAGTATATGGCATAGGAGCCAATGCTTTAGATGAAAATGCTGTTGGGAAAATTTTTATTGCCAAAGGCAGACCATCAGATAACCCATTAATTGTGCATTTAGCTGATAGAAGAAAAATAGAAGAAATAGCACAAGATATTACAGAGGTAGAACGTAAATTAATAGATGCATTTATGCCAGGTCCATTCACTATTATTTTGAAAAGAAAACCAATAGTTCCAGATATTGTTACTGCTGGATTAGATACAGTTGCTGTAAGAATACCAGAGAATGTAATAGCAAGAGGAATTATAACTTTTTCAGGAGTACCAATTGCAGCACCAAGTGCTAATGTTTCTGGAAAACCAAGTGGAACTAATATAAAAGATATTAGAAAAGAATTAGAAGGAAAAGTTTCTGTAATTGTTGATGGTGGTGAAACTCAAATTGGTCTTGAATCAACAGTTGTTAAAGTTATAGATGAAGTACCAGTTATTTTAAGACCTGGAAAAGTTACACCTGAAGAGATTGAAAAGGTAACTGGAATTGTAAAAATAGATAAAAATATTTTTGGAAGAATTTCACAAAATGATATTGTAGAAAGTCCAGGAATGAAATATAGACATTATGCACCAGAAACAAGTTGCAAATTAATATATTGCCAAGATGATTTAGATCAAGTATTTTATTTGAAAAAGTTTGTTAAAGAATATCAAGGAAATGTAGTTGTTATAGGATTTAAAGAACATGAAGAAAAACTATTATTAGATAGTGAAAGATTTATATCAGTTGGTAAGAAAGATGACCTTGAAAGTTTCGCTAAAAATATTTACTCTGCATTAAGAAAAGCAGATGAGATTAAACCTAGAGAAATTTTGATAGAAGGGGTAAAAAAAGAAGGGTTAGGTTATGCAATAATGAATAGATTAATTAGAACATGTGAGCATAACTTTTTTGAAAAACAATAATTTTAATTTATAATATATATTATAAGAGAGAGGATTTATGAAGAAGGAAATAAACTTTGGAATAGGTTTTATAACAGGTAGACCCAATATTTGTAAAATTGTTAACAATTATTATAAATTCTTATTAGAACAAGTTGAAGAACTTAATGTTAAAGTTAATTTTACAATATTTATTTTATATGATTTAACATATCAATTTACAACAAGAATTGATTTTTATGGTGTATTGCCTGAAGTTTATAAAAATATAAATATAAAATATATTACGCCAGAAGATATTGATGAGGATAAGAAAAAAATTATTTCAAAATATGATGTTTCAAAAGAAGATGCAAATCTTTTACTTGGAAAAGGATATGCAAAAGCTAGAAATACTATTTTATATTATGCATTAAAAAGAAATATAGATTATTTACTATTTTGGGATGATGATGAATATCCACTTGCTTGTGTAAAAGAAGGAAAAGAACTTGAATGGTCAAAACAAGCAGATGTGTTAGAACATATAAAACATATAGAAAAAGCAGATGTTACAATGGGATATAGATGTGGTTTTATGAGTCCACTTCCATATATCGAATATGATGACAATATTTCAGAAGAGGATTATAAAAAATTCATAGATGGATTAGAAAATGAAGTTATGAATTGGGAAAAAGCTCAAAAAGCTAGAAAAGATAATTCTTGTATGGAATATGCCCAAAAAGACATTGCAGAACATACTAAAAAGTGTGAATATTTAGAAGAAATAGGGAAAAAATCATTTGTTTTAGGTTCAGGAATTTGTTTGAATTTAAGACACTTAGAAAATATACCAGCATTTTATAATCCTCCAGGAGCAAGAGGTGAAGATACATTCTTCTCAATTGCTTTAGGATTGAAGCAAGGTAAAGTTTTACAAGTTCCAGCATATCATTTTCATGATTGTTTCTTGAAATATACATCTTTAATGAAAGAAAGATATCCTAAAGTTTTAAGAAAAATAGCTTTAGATGATAATGGAATAGAGCAAAGGTTTTTGAAAACAACTATTGGTTGGACAAAATATAAACCATTATTATATTATTTAACAGAAAAAGAAAATTACAAAAAGATAATAGAAGATACAAAGAGAAACTTAGAAGAAAGCGTTCCAAAAATAAATACAGCATTTGAAACTTGTGATTTTGAATGTTTAATTAGAGAATTAGAAGATTATGATAAAAATGTAAAAAAACATTATAAAGAATTTGTGAGAACAACTGAGATTTGGGATGAATTAAAATATAAAATTGTTGAAGAAAATAAAAAATAATTTATAGCGAAATTTAAGGGAAACCTTAAATTTCGCTTTTTTTTCTTGAATTTATTATTGTTTTACATTATAATATACATTGTAGAAAAGGAGTAATTTGTATGTATTTAATTGTAGGTCTTGGAAATCCAGAAAGTGATTATTCAAAAACAAGACATAACATGGGATTTAACGTTATAAATAAAATTGCTAGCCAATATACGATAGATATTAATAAAACAAAATTTAAAGGATTATTTGGAAGTGGAATTATTGAAGGTCAAAAAGTAATTCTTTTAAAACCGCAAACATTTATGAATTTAAGTGGAGAATCAGTTATAGAAGCTATGAATTTTTATAAAATAACTCCTGATGAATTAATAGTAATTTATGATGATTTTGATACAGATAGTGGAACTATAAGAATAAGAAGAACAGGCTCTGCTGGAAGTCATAATGGAATGAAATCTGTAATAAATTCAATAAATACAGAAAACTTTTGTAGAGTTAGAGTGGGAATCGGAAAACCACAAAATAAAATCGATATGATTACTTATGTTATAGGTCATGTTCCAGAAGAAGAAATGAATGTTCTTGATAAAGGAACAGATATTGCCAAAGAAGCAGTAGTTGAGATAATAAAAAATGGTGCAGAAATGGCTATGAATAAATTTAATAAAAGAAAGATAGATAAATGAAAGAATTAGTAATTTGTAATTCAAAAGATAATAAATTAATTTGTTTGATAGAAGATGAAGAACTTGTTGAAAAATATGAAGAAAATGAGCAAAACAAATCAATAGAAGGTAATATTTATATTGGAAAAGTTCAAAATGTTATAACGGGTCTGCAATCTGCTTTTGTTAATATTGGAGAAAAAAGAAATGCATTTATACATGTGAAAGATATATTACCAAAAGTTGATATTGTAAAAAAGGAGAAACCAAAAGAAAGACCAATTAACGAATTAATAAAATCAGGAGAGCCAATAATTGTCGAAGTAAAAAAAGAAGCTGTTGACAAAAAAGGTCCAAGATTATCAACTCATATTAGTTTAACAAGTAGATTTACTGTTTTTATGCCAAATTCCGATTTTGTAACAGTATCTTCTAAAATAGAAAATGATGCTGAAAAAGATAGACTTAAAAATATTGTTAGAAAATATTTGCCAGAAGGCTCTGGTGCAATTATTAGAACTGTCGCTGAAGGAAAAAATGAAGAGGATATTAGAAGTGATTTATTAAAAACCATAGACAAGTGGAAAGATATTCAAAATATTTCAATAGATAAAATTCCACAAAAAATATATGATAAAGGTGGAGTTTTAAAGAAAACAATCATAGATTTAGTTGATAACAAATTGGATAAAATTATATTAGAAAATGAAGAAGATTTAGAGCAAATTCAATTAATTTTAGATGAAATAAATGCTAATGTAGAAATTGAAATAGATAAAGATATTTTAAATCAATATTCTTTAAAAAAACAACTTGAAGCATTAGAAAATAATAAGATTTGGCTTAAAAATGGAGGCTTTATAACTATTGATAAAACAGAAGCTTTAGTTGCAATTGATGTTAATTCAGGAAAATTTATAGGTAAAAAAGATGTAGAAGAAACAATAACAAAAGTAAACCTAGAAGCAGCCAAAGAAATTTCTAAACAGTTAAGACTTCGTGATATTAGTGGAATTATTATAATAGATTTTATAGATATGCAAGAAGATAAAAACAAGCAATTGGTTATAAAAGAAATTATTAAAAATAGTAAAAAAGATAGATCAAAAGTTCAAGTTGAGGAATTTACAAAATTAAACTTAATGGAAATTACACGTAAGCATATTAATAGTAAAAAGTGAGGTGTTTAAAATGTCAATAAGTGCAATAGGTTCATTTTTAGTTGGGTTAATATTGTTAATTATAGTTTTAAAAATATTAACATTACCATTAAAAATAATTTTTAGATTTGTTTTCAATTCAATTATAGGCGGAATATTACTTGCTATTTGTGCAAGTTTAGGTTTAATAGTAAAAGTATATTGGTGGACAATAGTACTTACAGGATTATTTGGAGTTCCTGGATTTGTATGTGCAGCATTAATTACAATTATAATTTGATCAATTAGGAATGTTAGTTGTTGGTCATAGGAGGAATAATAATGAAAGTAGGATTTATATCACTTCGGATGTAGCAAGAATTTAGTAGATACAGAGATGTGCATAGGAATTTTTACAAAAGAGAAGTTTGAAATAGTTAATGATCCAAAAGATGCAGAAATAATAGTTATAAATACATGTGGTTTTATAGAATCTGCTAAAGAAGAAGCAATTAATTGTATTCTTGAAATGGCTAAATATAAAGAAAATGGAATTTGTAAATATTTAGTTGCTATGGGCTGTTTAGTTCAAAGATATAAAAGTGAATTAGAAAAAGCACTTCCAGAGGTGGATTTGTTTTTAAGTATAGATGAATATGATGATTTTTGGAATAAAATATTAAGTTTAATTAATGTTAAAACTCAATCCAAAAATACTTTAGATTATATGGATAGAATTATTTCAACTGGAAATACAACAGCATATTTAAAAATAGCTGAAGGATGTAGTAATAGATGTACATATTGTGCAATTCCGTATATAAGAGGTCCATTTGTAAGTAGAAAAATGGAAGATATATTAAAGGAAGCAGAAAAGATTGCTTCCTTACGGAATTAAGGAATTAATTGTTATAGCACAAGATACAACAAAATATGGAATAGATATTTATGGAGAGCCACGTTTAGCAGAATTACTTGATAAATTGTGTAAAATAGAAGGTTTTAAATGGATTAGATTTTTATATTCATATCCAGAAAGTATTACAGATGAGCTAATTAATGTTGTAAAAAGAAATGATAAAATTTGTAAATACTTTGATATTCCATTACAACATTTTTCTGATCAAGTATTAAAAAGGATGAACAGAAAAAGTGATAGCAAATCAATAGAATGTACAATAGATAAAATTAGAAAAGAAGTCCCAAATGTTATCTTAAGAACTACACTAATAGTTGGTTTTCCAGGTGAAACAGAGGAAGACTTTTTTGAATTATATGAATTTGTAAATAGAGCAAAATTTGAAAAGTTAGGAGTTTTCAAATATTCTAAAGAAGATGGAACACCAGCCTCTAGAATTAAAGAGCAAGTTCATTATAAAACAAAAGAATCAAGGTTTAATAAAATAATGCTATTAGAACAACAAATTTCTAAAATAAAATTAGAAGAAAAAATTGGAAATGTATATGATGCAATAGTGGATGGATTTTCAAATGATAACAAATTTATTTGTGCTAGAAGCTATATGGATATACCAAATGAAGATGGCACAATATTTATAAAAAATGATGGTAGTGTAAATGCAGGTGATTTTATAAAATGTAAAATTACAGGTGTAAGAAATTACGATATGATTGGGGAATTAATAAAAGAATAGTAGGGGTTGCCTATGATAAATAAGTTATTAAAATTAGTTATATTAATTTTCATGATTGTAGGTATTTGCTATGGAGTTTCTATTACTATAAAACGAGAAATTCCTAAATATGATCAAAAAGAATCAGAAATAAAAGTACTTAACATGATGCAAACAAAATCAGCAGAAGCTACAAAAATATATACATATGGAAAATCATTAAATGTAGATGGAAAAATTTCAAATGTAAGTAAAGATAATTTTGAAAGTGTAAGATTATATATAACAGATGGTTTAGATTATGAAAAATCATATGAATTAAATTATAGTTTTGAAGGGAATAATTTAAACTTTTCTTCTGGACTAATTAATTCTGGAATAATACTAGATGAATTAGACAGTAAGGAATATTATATTTTTTTAAGACTGAAAGTTAATAATAGCATAAATCCAAAATATTATTCATTTATAAATTCATCAGAAAGTGGAAAAATTGAATATTATACACTTACTACAAATAGTGAAAATAAGAAAGCAATTATTGACTTTTCTGAAAAAGATTATAATAATAAAAAATATAACTTGTTGAAAATTAGCTTAGAAAATTCTAATCTTCCAGAAGATGTATATGATATAGTAATAGATGCAGGACATGGTGGAAAAGATTCTGGTGAAAAACTAGGAACAATCACTGAAGCTAATGTTGCATTAGAATATTCTAAACTTTTGAAAGAATCTTTAGAAAATTTAGGATATAAAGTAAAATTAACTAGAGATGATTCTAATTCTGCTGATTTTTCAACAACTAATATGTATGATTCTAATGGAAGAATAAGCATAGCTTGTAGAAGTAAAGCCAAACTTATGATTTCATTCCATATAAATAATGATGCCAATAGTGGTTTAACTGGATTAGAAATATATAGTCCGTCTAAATCTGATTTAACATTTGTATCAGAAATGGCAAATAAAATAAATGAAAGTTCTACAATAGCTTTTTCTAATAATAACTCATTTAAACATTCAGGTGGAGTATATGTTAGAAACTATACAAAGTCAGTTATTAAAGAACTTGAAAATACAGCAAATAAAAGAGGATATGCACCATATAATATTACACTAGATACACCATATTTATACACTATTAGAGAAGTTGGTGGAATTGCAACAAATGCATATGTTGATGGTAGAAATACATTATATTCAGCAAATGAATATTACAAATCAAATCAAGGTATAGAATGTTACCAAGTTGAACTTGGATATATAAAAAATGATTTAGATATTATAATAAATGAAAAAAGTCAAATAGTACAAGCAATATCAGATGCGATAAAAACAAAGTATTAGAAAAGTACTTATTTCAAAAGATGAAGGGGAAAAAAATATGGACGAAACACTAAATTTTGTGAATTTTATAAAGGAGAAATTTACAGAGAATGAATTAAGAATAGTAAAGTTTATTTATGAAACAGATTTATTATCATATTCAATGCAAACAGAAAAAGTAAAAGAAGGAGATAGATTTGTAGAAAAACCAACAAATGTATTAGAATTATCTTTTGCTAGATTATGTGCCAAAAATTTTGATGATTCACAAGATATGATGGAAAAAATATTCTTGTTTTATGTAGGATATACACTAAAAGACTATAAAAGCACATGGAGATTAAATTTGAATAATTTAGATGTAGATTTAAAGGCAAAATGTTCTTATTGTAAATCTGCTGAATTATCATCATGTCCATTTAAGTTACTTTCTTACATATTAAAATGTATATCAGATAATAAATTTGACAGTAGAAATGTATTCAATTTGTTAGTATCTGATACTGAAAAAGAATATTTAAACGATGAAAATACAATATCAAATGTAATAAGTGATATAAATAGTTTAGTAAAAAAATCAATAGATCTTGTAGGTGCAGAAATGATGTTGGTTTCTGACTCTATAAAAATAGAAAAAGAAGAAAATGGAAAATTATATTATAGATATTTAGATTATAATGTTAAAACAAATTCATTTTTTGATAATTTAAGTAATTTTTATGGTGAACAAAAAGGATTAGAAGGTGTTTTAGATTTATCATCAATAAATATTTCAGATAATTTTTCATATATTTTTGATAAATCTCCAATAGAACTTGCTGTATATATTAGATATATATGTGACAAAAATAATGTAGATGAAGAAAATGTTATAAAGAAAATTTTAGAACGTAGAAACTTTAAAGAAAGCGAGTTTAAAATTGCATATTATAGTTTATATGTTCATTTAATAGAAGAACTTGAATGCTCTAAAGAAGAGAAGGATGAGATTATTTCTATATTAACATATATAAGGAATTATTATTATAATGAGGATATTCCTTATATTCATTTTAATATTGCTTTGTATACTAAAAATAATATTATAGCAGATAAAGTTGTAAATATTTTAAACAGATATATTAGAACATTTAACTACATTGGAAATAAAGGTACTTTATGGGTTGATACAGAAATGCTAGTAAAAAGAACTAAAGATTCAACAGATATGATTTCTCAAGTAGATAAAATGTATTCTGAAAATGATATTATAATATTTGAAAATTTAGAAAAAATACGATCTTTGAATGAATACAGAGTTGATGCTTTATTTACAGCAATAGAAAAATTTAATACAAAAATAAAAAAATCAATTACAATATTTATTGAAAGTGAAGACATACTTAAAGATTTAACAAAAAAGCATCCATTAATAGAAAGTACAATTATAAATAGAAAAATAACTATACATAGTTTAGATTCTTTAATAGTAAAAAATAAAATTATAAAGAAATTAGAAAATATTTATACTGTTGATGAAGCGTTTTCGAGAAAACTTGAGGAATATATAGATGCAACATATTTACCTGAAATTGAAGATGAATATACATATATAGAGAAAGTAAGTAATGACATAATTTTTAATAAATTTAAGTTATTGAATGTAAATAATAAATTTAATATATCTGATAGTCCGAAGGCAGAAGATACAAGAGAAATTGAAGAAATTTTAGCAGATATTAATGGATTAATAGGTCTTTCTGAAGTTAAAGAAAATGTTAGAGAATTATTGAAATACTTAGAATATAGTAAAAAAATTGATACTGAAGGATTTGCAAACTTAAATATGATATTTAAAGGAAATTCTGGAACAGGAAAAACAACAATTGCAAGACTTTTTGCAGAATTATTCTTTAAATTAGGATTTATAAGACAAAACAAAATTATAGAAGTTACAAGTAAAGACTTAATAGGAAGCCATTTAGGTGAAACTGCTCCAAAAACACAAGCTGTAATTGATACAGCTTTAGATGGAGTGTTATTTATAGATGAAGCATATACAATAATGGCTAGTAAAGGTGGTTCTACATCGAATTATCCAGCAGAATGTATGGCGACAATTTGTAAAGCAATGGAGTTATATAAAAATAGATTAATAGTAATTTTTGCTGGATATACGAAAGAAATGAATGATTTTATAAATGAAAATCAAGGTTTGATGTCAAGAATTGGATATGAGCTTGAATTTCCAGATTTTTCAAAAGATGAATTAATTCAAATATTTAAAGATGAAGTGGCTGGAAATGAGTTTACATTAGAAGATGGAGTAGAAGCTAAAATTGAAAAACTAATAATGAAAAATAAGATTGGTAGAAATTTTGGTAATGCTAGATTTGTTACAAGTTTATTTGATAGATTAGTAATTACACATTCAGCGAATTATGCAAGTGATGAAGAATTAAAAATAATTACAAACAAAGATATTGAAATTTATGAAGCAACTAAAAAAGATAAAGAACGTACAGTAGATGATATACTTGAAGAACTTAATTCTTTAATAGGTCTTAACAAGGTAAAAGAAACAATAAATGGATTTGTTTCAGTAATAGAATTGAACAAAAAATTAGATAGAGCATCAGATTTTAATATGCATATGATATTTAAAGGAAATGCAGGAACTGGAAAAACAACAGTTGCAAGGTTAATTTCTGAAATATATTATAATTTAGGATATATAAAAAGAAACAAATTAGTAGAAGTTCAATCACAAGATTTAATTGGTGAATTTTTAGGTCAAACTGGTCCAAAAACACAAGCTGTAATTGAATCTGCACTAGATGGAGTACTATTTATAGATGAAGCTTATAGTATAATGGAACATAGTGGTTCAAATGCAAGTTATTCTGCTGAATGTGTTGCAACACTATTAAAAGCAATGGAAGATTATAGAGGAAGATTAATAATAATTTTTGCAGGATATACAGAGGAAATGAGAAGGTTTAGAGATTTAAACCCAGGTTTAAAATCAAGAATTGGATATGAAATTGATTTTGAAGATTATTCAATAGAAGAACTAATGAGTATCTTTGTTAAAAAAGTCGATGAAAAAGGATTCAAAGTAGATTCTAAAGCAAGAGAGAAAGTAGAAAAAATATTTGAAGATGCAAAAAATGTAGAAAACTTTGGAAATGGTAGATTTGTAGATAATACTGTTCAAAAAATATTTATTGAACATGCAATTAAAACAAGAAATATTACAGATACAGACAGACTACTTACATTTACAGAAGAAGATATTCCAGAAGTAAAAGCAGAAGAATCTAAAAAGAGAATAGGATTTTAGTATAGGGAGAATTTATGTATAAAGCAGTTTTTTTAGACTTAGATGGAACATTGTTAGATGATAATAAAAAAATATCAGAAGAGAATAAAGAGGCAATAAAACAAGCAAAAGAAAAAGGTGTACAAGTATTTCTTTGTTCTGGAAGACAACAAAATTTAGTAAAAGATTACAAAAATGAAATTAATGCCTCAGACTATATAATTTGTTGTAATGGTGCAGAAATATATGATTGCAATTCAAAACAGGAATTATTCTCATCAAATTTACCAGAAGATGTAGTATATAATTTATATGAGTATGCAAATTCAAGAAAATATCTTACAAGAATAGATACTAGATATGGTAGATTTATAAATGATATGAAATATTTTATTTCAAAAGAAGTTGAGATTGAACCTGATCTAAATAAGTTTATTTCAGAAAACAAAGTACTTCAATTTACTATTGGAACTGAAACAGAAGAGGAGATTGATTCAGTAATAGAATATATAAAATCTTTAAATAGATCTGACATAAAAATTGAAAATAAATACTTAGCTAGAGCTAAAACATATACTGTATGGGCAATAAATATAATAAATGTAAATACTTCAAAAGGAAATGCAATAAATGGTTTATGTAAATATTTAAAAATAGATGTAAATAATGTTATTGGTATGGGAGATGATCATAATGATATCTCTATGATGAAAACAGTAGGATATGGAGTAGCAATGGGAAATGCAGTTCCAAAATTAAAGGAATATGCAAAAGAAGTAACTTTAACTAATAATGAAAGTGGAGTTGCTAAAATATTGAAAAACAAAATTTAAACTAAAAGTAGACTTTTATGAAGTCTACTTTTTTATAGTTGTAATGCTTGAATTAGAAATAAAGTTATGGTAAAATGGTAACATAATTTTAATAACTTGCTTTTGCAAGATTATATAGAGTAACCTGAAAAAATAATTATTTTTAAGGAGGAAAGATAATGAAAAGTTTAAAAGAGTTCTTTGAAGTAATTCGGGAATTTTATGAAGATGGAATAGGAATGATTAATGAATTTTGGGCTCAAATTGCTCACGTAACATCCATTATATCTGCACTTATTTTTTTGTGGGTAATAGCCCCTAAAAATGTGGCAGGCTTATGGTTTTTGTTGTTTACAATTTATATCTGTCTCCTGGCTACTTGTGGCTTTGTAAAATTCAATATATTGGATGATAATCCTGCTCTTTTGATAGTTTATATTGTAGGGACAGTGGGACTTGCAATAGTTGGAGCAGTGGCAACTGGAATTCTGAGGACAGTTATGATAGTAGGATTTGTTGCACTTGTAACTTGTATACTTTGGAAGGCGGGATATGCATTAAATTCAATAACTTTGAGTCGCAGTAGAAAAAAGCCTTTTTTTGAACGGTTATACAACAAAAATCCAAAGACATTTATTTTAACATATGTTGCTATACTGGTACTCGTGATGTGGATTCCTGTTATGATACTGAGTGTAAATCTTTTGCTTAAAATATTTATAATAGCAGGATATATACTTATAATTCCAATAGTGTCACGTCTTGCGGATGAGGGGATTGATATTGAATCTCTTTTTGATTAAATCAAATAAAAGCGCATGGAAAACCATGCGCTTTGTTTGTATATTAATTATTTTTCAATATCATCAGGAGATTTTGATAGTTGTGGTAAAACTTTTGCAAGATCTTTACCAATTTCATCATATAGATTTTGAGATTTTAAATAGTTAGCATTTCTTTTAACAATATTTAACAAATTTGATATTCTTTCAGAATGAATTTGACTGCGAGAAGTCATAATACTACGAACATGATTTGTTGCAGTTTCATTTTCAGGAGAAGTTTTACTATCATAAAGTAAAGTATCTTCTGAAAGATCAAAGATATTTTTGTGCCTACGATATACTTTTATAGAGTTAAAATATGATGTATCAGGATTATTTTTAATATCACTTTCAAAATAATTAACATTAGAAATAAAATCTCGAATTGTTTCATTATGATATGTTAAATCTGTATATCTTAAAGGAACATTATCAGACTCTCGAGTATCGACCATACTTAAATATCTCTCAAAAATAGAAAATGCACTTTCATTTGTAGGAACAGCAAGTGTTACAAGAGAGATAGCATAGTTTGTTTTTGGATCATTTTTATATCTTTCAACAATTTCTTTTACCCAAGGTAAATCTTTTATAGTTCCAGTAACAATAATATTTGTTCCAGGAAATTCTTTTAAAATTGTTTGTTCAATAATATAGTATAGTTCATAAGAAGTTTGGTTTGTTTTTCTTGCAAATTGTTTATCAGAAATATTTTCATGTGAACCTATAATTTCATCATGATAGTGTCTGAACATATCCATATTTAAAACAATAAAATGTTTTTCTGGATTATCCATCATTATTTTTCTGACAAGAGTATCTTTACCAGCACCAGTAGGGGCACCTAGAACAACCATGTTTGCTTCTGGCATTTCTTCATTAGAAGGTTTTAAATTATAACTACTTATAATTTGAGCAACAAGTGCTGAATGAGATGCATTTAGATATTGTATATCTTCTGGATGTATAGCTCTTTCAGATTCAATTATATTTTCTATTTTTAAAGTTAATTCTTCCAAATTATTCATTAAAAGTATCTCCATATTTCTCTATTATTTTTTTTACATCATCAACATTTCCTTTGTAAAGTAAGTCTCGATCTTCTAAAAGAGATTGAAGCTTTTTCTGTAATTCATCATTATTAAAATCTTTTGAAATTTTTATATTTAACTCCTG
>CAORJJ010000049.1 GCA_948517135.1 uncultured Clostridia bacterium
AGCTAAATAATAATTTTGGCGGGATTTTATGAAAAAGAAAAAAATAATTAAAACTATTGTTTTAATTCTATTTATACTTATAGTTGTTTTTTTCTTATACAACTTTGTAAATTCATTTAGATTTGGAAAACAAATTATTAGTATAGATACATCAACTCAAATTTATAGTGATTCTAATATAGAAGCTATAATTGATGTAAAAGATAAGAAAGATAATTCTCTAAAAAGTAATGTAAAAGTAGAATTGTTTGATAGTGATGGAAAAAAGGTAAAAAATGTACAAGGAAAATATCAAAAAAGCGAAACAGAAAAAATAAATGCATTAATTCCATTAACAGAAGATATTGAAACAGGAAAGTATGAATTAAAAGTAACTTCAAAATACAAATTGGGATTTTTTAAAGATTACATAGATGTTCCTGTAAATATAATAAAAGGTAGTGAGACAAAAACAATAATTTCATTAGATAAAGGTATTTATAAACCAGGTGATGAAATTAATTTTAGAGCATTATTAATATCAAAAAGAGATGATACACCAACTCAAACTAATGCTAAAATATATATTTATGATGGAAATGATAACAAAGTATATTCAAATGAAACTAAAACATCTGAATATGGAATTGTATCAGGAAATTTTAAGATTGCAGACGAAGTAAATAGCGGTACATATAAGTTAGTGATATCAACTGATAATTCAGAAGTAACAAAGGAATTTACAGTAAATCCATATATAACTCCTCAATTTGAAGTAAGTGTTGTATCAGATAAAGAAAATTATATTATTGGAGAAAATGCAAATATAACTATTTCTGCAAAATATTTTTTTGGAGAGCCAGTTAAAAATGCAACTGTAAAAGGAAAGATTAATGAAACAGAAATTCAAGGAATAACAGGTGCAGATGGGAATTTTTCTACTAAATATGTTGTAACAAAAGATGGAACAATTGATATAAAATTAAATGTAACAGATTCTTCAAACTATTTAATTGAAACAGAAAAAACATTATATGTAAGTGAAGATTTATTTAAAATAGAAGTATTACCAGAATATGGTGATTTAGTTAAAGGTGTAGATAATGAAGTATATGTGTTTACAAGAGCAATTAATGGAAAAGGATTGAAAACACAGAGTACAGTAAGAATAGGAAACGTCGTAAGACAAGTAATTACTGATGATAATGGAATTGGAAGTTTTACTTTAACATCAAGTGATATGCAAAGTATAAATACTTCAAATATGCAAATTACTTCAGAAGATGCTGAAGGCAGAAAAGTTGAAAAAGTAGAAGAAATTAATATTATAGTAAGCAAAGGCGTTTTAATTAATACAGATAAAATAAAATATAATTGCGGTGATGATATAAATGTAGCTTTAGATTCAAATGTAGATTTACAATCTAAAGAAATATATTTTTATAAAGGAAATGAATTATTAAAAGTAGTATCATCAGAAAATAATGATTTTGCAGTTAATTTAGAAGGCATTTCTGGTTTAGTAGATATTTATGTGAAAAATTCTAATAGTGTAACTTATGGTTCTAAATATTTAACACCTAATTTATATTCAAAGAAAACAATATTTATAAAACCAAATAAGAACTTAAATATTGCTATAAGTACAGATTCTGAAGAATATGCACCAGGAGATAAATTAAATATTAGTTTTAATACAACAGATGAAAAAAATAATCAAATGGATTCAGCATTGCTTGTAAGTATATTAGATAAAGCAATACTTAATTTAGCAGAAAATGATTTATCAATAGATAATATAAAAATTGCTTTAGAAGATATTGAGTTATCAAATGGTATAACAGCAGCTGATTTATATACTAATATAATTGACGATTCATCTGAAAGTTTATTAAAATCTTTATTGTTAAAACAAGAGTATACTGATCCAAAGATATATAGTAAAACAGTAAGTACAAGTCATAATCATATAGATGAATATAAAGAAAGAGCAGGAATTTCATTTTTAATTATAGTTGTTGTACTTATAGGATTTGGTTTAATAAAAGCTAGTAAAAATGAGAAAAAAGGTTCAAAATTATCTTTGGCAATTGCTCATATAATAAACTTTATAGTTATATATTTTTTTACATTACTTGTTTTATATGAGCCAGTTGATGACTTATTTTATCAGATGACAAGTAAGTATAATGAAGTTTTTACATTATTAACAAACGCAGTTTTAACAGCAGTGCTTTATATGTTGGTTCTATATAAACAAAGAGATTATATTTTTGAACTAATTATAAATTTACTTGCTATTCCAACAATATATGTTTTTATACTAGCAATAATAACATCATTTTTTGAAGCTCAAGATCTTATACTTGTTTTTGCTATGTTAGCTCTTTTAGCTATATGGGCAGTTTTAGTGTGTATTAGTAGAAATAAAAAATTAGCTCCCAAAGTAAGCTTTTTAAAACATAGTTTAACACAGTTCTTTAAAGGAGTAATATTATTTATTGCTGGAATGATAGTATCAGAAGGGCTTAATTCAGGAGTTGGTATATTCCTAGTTCTTCTAGTGTACATATTGCTTGATAAATATGCTTTTGGCAAAACAAAAATAAAATTAGAAAGCAAACAAATAAATTTAAATATTTCTGGAAATGAATTAATTACAGCAGGGGTAGGAATTTTATTTATAGTAATTTTATTTACAGGAATTAGAAGCATAGTTAGTAATTTTGCAAGTACAGATCTATCACTTACTGAACAGCATATTCAAAAAAATCATAGTAAAGAATTAATTATGGGAACTTATTCAGGAAATATTAATGATAGTGATATGCTTGAAGTTCAACCAGCATATCAAAGTAAAGAAGATTCATCAGGATTTACTAATTTTAAAACAATTACTGAAAGAAATGATGTAACAGAATCTATAAATGAACAAGCACAAGAAATAGAAAAAACAGAAGAAAAAGTTGAGAATGTTAGAAACATATTCTTAGAGAGTTTGGCATTTATTCCAGAGCTTGTAACTCAAAATGGAAATGCAAATTTAGCTTTAGATATAAGTGATAATATAACAACATGGAATATACAAACAGTTGGAAATTCAAAACAAGGAAATATTGGATATTCTTCAAAATCATTTAAAGTATTTAAAGAATTTTTTGTAGATTATACATTACCTACAAACTCAGTTGTTTCTGATAAAGTAGAAATACCAGTTACTTTATATAATTACACACAAGATAATTTAAGTATAGAAGTAAATATAAAAGAAAATGATTGGTGCAAAATAGGAACATATGATAAAACAGTAAATGTGCCAGCTAATTCTACACAAATGATTTATGTTCCAATAGAAATTATAAAATCAGGAAAAAATACTTTAAGAATAGAAACAAAATCTGGAAATATTTCAGATATAGTTGAAAAAAATCTTACAATATCTGAAAATGGACTAGAAATACAAAGTGTAGTATCAAGTGGTTCAATGCAAAAGAATTTATCACAAGATATTATCTATTCAGAAAAAGCAATTGAAGGAACAAAAAATCTAAAAGTAAAATTATATGCTTCATCAATGGTTCAAGTTATTGAAAATATAGATGCTATGTTACAATTACCAACAGGTTGCTTTGAACAAACATCTTCATCATTATATCCAGATGTTTTAGTTTTAAAATATTTGAATGAAAATAAATTAGACAATCCAGAAATAAAAGCTAAAGCTTTAGATTATATATCAACTGGATATCAAAAATTATTAACATATGAAGTAAATGGCACAAAAGGCGGATATTCTTTATATGGACGTAGCC
The DNA here is from genome assembly GCA_948517135.1 of uncultured Clostridia bacterium. GTDB lineage: Bacteria > Bacillota > Clostridia > TANB77 > CAG-508 > Scatovivens. The sequence goes on from CAORJJ010000049.1 coordinate 3,792, forward strand.
CAGCAGAACCAGTTATTACAGCATTTGGCTTAATGGAGATGAAAGAAATATCAGACGTATATGAAATAGATGAAAAAGTTATAGAAAACATGAAAGAATACTTATTTGATGTTCAAAAAGTAAATGGTTCATTTGATTATAAATCAACTTATATAGGTTCTGCTACATCAACAGATGAGCTTGCAATGAATGCATATATTGTTTGGGCATTATCAGAAGTATTCCCAGATGATAGTAGACTTGATAAGTCAGTTAGATATTTGGAAAATAAAATAGAAGATGCAAACGATAATTATACTTTAGCATTAATGGCAAATATTTTTGAAAATATAAATGATAAAACAAATGCAAATAAAGTAATAAGCAAATTACTTGAGAATATAGTAACAACAGAAGATTCTGCTTATGTAATTTCAAAAATAAGAGATTATTATGGTTCTTGTGGAACAAGACAAAATATACAAACAACAGCATTAACTTCAATGGCATTAACAAAGAGTAATTCAAACTCAAAAACCAATGAAGCTTTTATTAATTATTTGATACAATCAAAATATGAAAATGGAACATGGGGATCTACTCAAAGCACAGTACTTGCATTAAAAGCAATAAATAGTTTTGAAAAAGATTCTGATATTTCAAATCAAACAATAACAGTAAAAGTAAATGGTGAGGCAAAATCAGTTGATATGGATAAAAATAGTTTAGATTTATATGAATTTGATTTTAATAATTTACCTGAAGAAAATAAAATTTCAATAGAAATGAAAAAAGGAAAAATTTCTTATGAAATAATAAAAGAATATTATAGAGATTATGATGATGTACAATTTGAGCAAGATTTGCAAAGTAGCAGTAAATTGATAATAGAACAAACAATTACACAATCAGCTAAAGTAAATGATACTATTACACAAAAAATTCATGTAGTAAATAGAACAAATGATTATGTTTCAAATGGATTAGTTCAAATTAATATACCACAAGGATGTAGTGTAAATGAGGAGTCATTAATGTTGTTAGAACATAATAATATAATTGAAAAATATGAATATAGCTATGGAAAAATTAATTTGTATTTAAGAGATTTTAAGAATGGTGATGAAAAAGATTTTCAAATAACATATAGAGCATTATATCCTGAAACAGTTACAGGTGGCGCAATAAGATTTTATGATTATTATAATCCAGAAATTGAGGCAATTTCAAAGCCAAATCAGATTAGTGTTAGTAGGTAAATTTAAAAGGATAGCTACTAAAAATAGCTATCCTATTTTGTAAAAGATAGTGATCCTCGCACAGGCGAAGAAATTATAGAAACACCAGCTTCACGAATGGCAAACCGCATAGTAGGTAGTATACTTACAATTATTCAAGTATTTGGTAGATTAGGTGGAATAATCTTGATTGTTATTGGAATTTGTAAGAATTCTGGTGCAAAGAGAAAAATTCAATTATATGAAAAAAGATTAAATGCTAATGAACAAGATAAAAAAGACTATGAAAATGATGATGAATGGAAAGAATTAAAGAAAAAGAAAGATAAATCACAAAACTTTTTATCATTTTGCATAGTAATGGGGATTACATTATTAGCAGTTTCTGGTATGTTACATATTGTAAGAGGTATGGCTGCAAAACCAATAATATACATATATCCAGAAACTGAAACAGAAGTGAGTGTAAAATTAGGAAATCCAGAAAAAATAACATGTTCATATCCAAAATATGAAGGAGAATGGAAAGTAAAAGCAAGTCCAAATGGAGATTTAGTAGATTTAAAAACAGGAAGAAATTTATATAGCTTGTATTGGGAAGGAATAAATGATAATTCTTCAAAAATGAAGGAAGGATTTGTAGTAAAAGGAGAAGACACAGCGAAATTCTTAGAAGAAAAACTAGAGATTTTAGGACTAAATGAAAGAGAAGCAGAAGAATTTATAATTTATTGGCTACCAAAAATGGAAAAGAATAATTATAATTACATAAGATTCAAAAGCTTGGAAGAAATAAATGCGAATATGCCATTGGAAATAGAGCCAAGCCCAGATACATTAATAAGAGTAATGATGGAATTTAAAGGATTGAATAAACCAATAAATATAGAAACTCAGAAACTAGAAAAAATAGAAAGAAAAGGGTATACAGTAGTAGAATGGGGAGGAACAGAACTATAATTTATTAATTTTGAAAAAACTATTGAAAAAACGAAATAATTATTATAGAATAATCTCGGTCTAAAGTGACTAAAATATTAGAAGGTACTTAAAAATATGTTGAGTATCAGAATGGAGGATTTATATTATGTCAGTAAAAGTAGCTATAAATGGATTTGGACGTATAGGACGTCTTGCATTTAGACAAATGTTTGGAGCAGAAGGATATGAAATCGTTGCAATCAACGACTTAACAAGCCCTGATATGTTAGCTCATCTTTTAAAATATGATTCAGCACAAAAGAGATATGAAAAAGCAGATACAGTAGTTGCAGGAGAAGATTCAATTACAGTTGATGGAAAAACAATCAAAATTTATGCTGAAAAAGATGCTGCAAACTTACCATGGGGAGAAATTGGTGTTGATGTTGTTTTAGAATGTACAGGTTTCTATACATCAAAAGAAAAAGCATCAGCTCATATAACAGCAGGAGCTAAAAAAGTAGTTATTTCTGCACCAGCTGGAAAAGACTTACCAACAGTAGTTTATGGAGTTAATGAAGGTGTTTTAACACCAGCAGATACTGTTATATCAGCAGCTTCATGTACAACAAACTGTTTAGCACCAATGGCTAAAGCATTAAATGATTATGCACCAATCCAATCAGGAATTATGACAACAGTACATGCTTATACTGGAGACCAAATGGTACTTGATGGACCACATAGAAAAGCTGATTTAAGAAGAGCTAGAGCAGCTGCTGTAAATATCGTTCCTAACTCAACAGGAGCAGCTAAAGCAATAGGTCTTGTTATTCCAGAATTAAATGGAAAATTAATTGGAGCTGCACAAAGAGTTCCAGTTCCAACAGGATCTACAACAATATTAATCGCAACAGTAAGAAGTAGTGAAGAAGTTACACCAGAATCAATAAATGCAGCTATGAAAGCAGCTTCTAGTGCATCTTTCGGATATACAGAAGAACCATTAGTTTCTTCAGATATTATTGGAATTACTTATGGATCATTATTTGATGCTACTCAAACAATGGTTACAAAAGTAGAAGATGGATTATATCAAGTACAAGTAGTTTCTTGGTATGATAATGAAAATTCTTACACAAGCCAAATGGTAAGAACAATCAAATATTTTGCAGAATTAAACTAATTATATAAAATAAAAAAAGGTAATAGAATCTCTATTACCTTTTATCTTTTTAGGAATGTTTTTTTGAAATAAAAATAATTAATAGAAATTGCTAAATTGGTAAAAATAGTAAAAAGAATACTTGAAAAGTATTCTTTTTTGTTATAGAATAACCTTGTATGAAAATATGAAAAAATTATAAATAAAAAATTTATAAAACAAAGTCTTTGCACAAAAAAATATGCAAAGCAAAATTAAAAGGAGGATATTTTTATGAGTAAAAAAACAGTAAGAGATATCGATGTAAAAGGAAAGAAAGTATTGGTTAGATGTGATTTTAATGTTCCATATGATGAAAACAGAAGAATTACAGATAACAGAAGAATTGTTGCAGCATTACCAACTATCCAATATTTACTTGAAAATGATTGCAAAGTTATTCTTTGCTCACACTTAGGAAGACCAAAGGGAGAAGTAAAACCTGAATATTCAATGAATATAGTTGCAGAAGAATTATCAAGATTATTAGGAAAAGAAGTAAAACTTGCTAAAGATGTTGTAGGACCAGATGCTAAAGAATTAGCTTCAAACTTACAATCAGGAGAAGTTATGCTTCTTGAAAATGTTAGATATGAAGCTGGAGAAGAAAAAAATGATGAAAATTTATCAAAAGAATTTGCTTCAATGGCTGAAATCTTTGTAAATGATGCTTTTGGTACAGCACATAGAGCTCATAGCTCAACAACAGGTGTTGCTAGTTTTTTACCAGCAGTATCAGGATTTTTAATTGAAAAAGAATTAAAGTTCTTAGGATCTGCTTTAGAGAATCCTGAAAGACCATTCATGGCAATTTTAGGTGGAAAGAAAGTATCAGATAAAATAGGTGTTATAAATGCATTATTAGAAAAAGTAGATGTTTTAATGATTGGTGGAGCTATGGCATACACATTCTTTAAATCAATGGGATATGAAGTTGGAAATTCAATTTGTGAATTAGATAAATTAGAGTTAGCAAAAGAGCTTATGGAAAAAGCAAAAACTAAAGGTGTAAAATTCATGTTACCAGTAGATACAAAAGTTGGTAAAGAATTTTCAGCAGACACAGAAAGTAAAACAGTTAAATATACAGAAATTCCAGATGGTTGGGAAGGATTTGATATAGGTCAAGAAACAATAGAAATGTATTCAAAAGAATTACAAAATGCAAAAACAGTAATTTGGAATGGACCAGTTGGATTATTTGAATTTGATCAATTTGCAATCGGAACAAATAGTATTGCAAAAGCATTAGCTGATGTAGATTGTATAAAAATAATTGGTGGAGGAGATTCAGCAGCAGCAGTTGAAAAAGCAGGTCTAGCTGAGAAGTTTACACATATTTCAACAGGTGGTGGAGCATCACTAGAATTCTTAGAAGGTAAAAAGCTACCAGGAATTGAGGCATTACAAGATAAATAGGAGGATTAAATTTATGAGAAGAAAAGTAATTGCAGGAAATTGGAAAATGAATATGCTTCCTAACGAAGCTATCGAATATATTCAAGCTTTTGAACCAATGGTTAAGGAATCTAAAGCTGAAATTATTTTATGTGTACCATACACAGATTTATTTTATTGTTTAATGAATGCACAAGGAACTAATATTAAAATTGGTGCTCAAAATATGCATTTTGCAGAAAATGGAGCATATACAGGTGAAATATCAGGAAAGATGTTAAAATCAATTGGAGTTGAATATGTAATTATAGGTCACTCAGAAAGAAGACAATATTTTAATGAAACAGATGAAACTGTTAATAAAAAAATAAAAGCTGCTTTTGAAAATGAATTAAAACCAATAGTTTGTGTTGGTGAAACATTAGAACAAAGAGAATCTGGAAAAACAGAAAGTATTATAACATCTCAAACACGTTTAGCATTAGAAGGATTAACAGAAGAGCAAGTAAAAAATACAATAATTGCTTATGAACCAATTTGGGCTATAGGAACTGGAAAAACAGCAACATCAGAAGATGCTAATAATTCAATTAAAGCAATTAGAGCTGAAATTAAGAGATTATATGGTGATGATGTAGCAGATGAAGTTATTATTCAATATGGTGGAAGTGTAAAATCTTCAAATGCAAAAGAATTATTTTCTACATCAGATATTGATGGTGGATTAGTTGGTGGAGCAAGTTTAAAGCCAGACGAATTTAGTAAAATAGTAAATTATGATGCATAATGAGTAGAGAAAGGGAAGTGTAACAAAAAATGAGTAAATTAACAATGTTAATGATATTAGATGGATTTGGAGTTAATGAGCAAAAAGAAGGAAATGCAGTTAAATTAGCAAATACACCAAATTTGAATGAAATTTTAACTAAAAACCCAAATACAATAGTTCATACAAGTGGATTAGCAGTTGGATTACCAGATGGTCAAATGGGAAATTCAGAAGTTGGTCATACAAATATTGGAGCAGGAAGAATAGTATATCAAGATTTAGCCAAAATAACTAAAGCTATTGAAGATGGAGATTTCTTTAGTGTTCCAGAATTTGTAAAAGCTATTGAAAATTGTAAGAAGAATAATTCTAAATTGCATATTATGGGATTATTATCAGATGGTGGTGTTCATAGTCATAATCGTCATTTATATGCTTTACTTGAGATGGCAAAAAGAAAAGATTTTGAAAATGTTTTTGTTCATTGTTTTATGGATGGAAGAGATACTCCACCAGCTTCAGGAGAAGGATATATTACAGAATTAGAAGAAAAAATGAAAGAAAAAGGAATTGGTCAAATAGCAACTATATCAGGACGTTTTTATGCAATGGATAGAGACAAAAGATGGGAAAGAGTAAGTCAAGCTTACAATGCTATTGTAAATGGAGAAGGAGAAAAAGCAATATCAGCAGTATCTGCAATTGAAGAATCTTACCAAAAAGAAGTTTTTGATGAGTTTGTTAAACCAACAGTTATTACAAATAAAAATGGAGAACCAGTTGCTAAATTAGAAAATGGTGATTCAGTTATTTTCTTCAATTTTAGACCAGATAGAGCAAGAGAGATTACAAGAAGCATTGTAGATAAAGATTTTGACGGATTTGAAACTCAAAAGTTGGATACTTATTTTGTATGTATGACTCCATATGATGAAACAATGCCAAATGTAGATGTCGCTTATAGAAAAGAAGAATTGAAAAATACATTTGGGGAATATATAAGTAATAAAGGATTAAAGCAATTAAGAATTGCAGAAACAGAGAAATATGCACATGTTACATTTTTCTTTAATGGTGGAAAAGAAGAACAATATATTGGAGAAGATAGAATTTTAGTTCCATCACCAAAAGTTGAAACATATGATTTAAAACCAGAAATGAGTGCATATGAAGTAACAGATAAAGTAGTAGAGGCAATAAAATCAGAAAAATATGATTCAATTATTTTAAACTTTGCTAATCCAGATATGGTAGGTCATACAGGAAGTGTTGATGCAGCAATAAAAGCATTAGAAGCAATTGATGAATGTGTAGGAAATGTTGTAGAAGCCATAAATGAAGTAAATGGAGTTTTATTAATTACAGCAGATCATGGAAATTGTGAGCAAATGGTTGATTACAAAACAGGTGAACCTCAAACAGCACATACTACAAATCCAGTACCTTTAGCGATAGTAGGATTACCAGTAAATAAGAAAATAAAAGAAGGACGTTTAGCAGATCTTGCACCAACAATGTTAGACTTAATGGGATTAGAAAAACCTGATGAAATGACAGGAGAAAGTTTACTAGAGAATTAATCATTAAACTTTAGGAGAAAATTTATGATAAATTTACCAGAAGAAAAATTATTATATGCTGATATACAAAAGAAATTGTTCTATATAATTCCAGAAAAATGGGAAAAAATATATTTGTATGCTTCTGTTATAAATGTACCAAATCAGAAGTCAGTAGGTGAGATGTATTTTTATTATTTACCTAAAGGAATTATAAAAAAGAAATTTGTTAATGGTTATGAAATACCAAGTATTTTTAATATTGATGATGAGCAATATTCAAAGTTAATCAGTGATGTATATAATTCAATAAAACTTTTACATGAACGTTTTATTAATACAAAAAGAAGAGTTTGGAGTAGTATAAATATTTCAATAGAGAATTTTAAATTTAAGGTTGAGTTTAATTATGAAGATTTAACAGAATCTCCATTTGATTCTTATGAGCGTCATGTTATTTGGAGATATAATAATTTACAAGAAGGTGTTGAATTATTAGGACGAAAGGATAAAAAGATTATTCAGGCATATGAGGAATATCAAAGCTATCAAGTTCCAGAAAAAAAGGATGTTTATGAAGAAGCTATATATAAACAGCCAGTAAAAAATATCATAGATTTTGAGAAAACCTTAACTGTTGAAGAAGCAATTGCACAATCTAAAACACCTGATTCACAAACTCCTAAAGAGAAAAAGAAAAATGGTTTATTTAAGAAAAAAAATAAGATAGAAGATATCATTATAGATGATGAAGAAGAAATTGGTTATACAAATCAAATTCTAAAGATGAAAAAATAAAGCAAAAGCATAAATTGTTAATTTAGCAATTTATGCTTTTTTGTATGTTATATGCAAAAAAAGTTTACATAAATGATGACAAATAAGCAAGCTTATGATATAATAATAATTGGATTTTAAATTTGGAGGTATAAAATGGGATTTTGGAAATCTTTATTTGGAATTAAAGATGATAAAAATAATGAAATTGCAGCAAAAGAAGGAATTAAATCTGATTTAGATACAACATTTCTTACATATGATGAAGAAAAAAGTTTTCAAGAAAGTATATATGGTTCAATTCAATTAATTGAAGCTGATGTTTCATATATACAAGAAGTTTTACCAGATAGAGGAGATTCTCTTCAAAAACAAATTGAATTATTAACAGAGTTATTAGAACATACTAATAATGAAGATGATTCAGAAATTGTTGAGGTATTTAATTCATTAAAAGAACAATATGAAGAAAGCAAAAGACTAGCAGATGGAGAATATACAATAAGTGAACTTGAATATCAAAATGAAGCAATGGATAAAATGTTCGAAAAATCTGTTGAACATGATGGAATCAGAGAAGAAAATTTAGATTCATATATTTCTTTTATATCTAAAATTCAAAAAAAAGTTACTGAAGCTGATTTGAACAATAAACCAATTCTAACAAAAGTACAGAGACAAAAATTTAATAGTATTTCTATGAAATCAGAATATAGAATAAAAATGTTGGAATTAATGTATTTATTGAATAAGGGAAATGTTAAAACCAATCCTTTTAAAGATTTATCACCAACAAGACAAAAAATATTTTCAAAAATGTTTTTTGATGATGTAAAAAAAGCTGCAAAGCAGTATGAAGCGTTATCTGTATTTGAAGAAGCATACAATCAATATAATAAATGGTTATTTAATAATATAGATAGTACTGCCAAGAAATTAAATGAGCAAATAGCAAATGTAAGAATGATAGATGATTTCTCAATAAGACAATTATTTGATAGTAATGATAAAGAATCTCAATCTTTTCAGTTTTTAAAAGAATTTGTAAAATTCAAATCATGTATGAATAAAATGCTAGTTATACAGCCTACTGTATTAGAACAGAAAAAGAAAACAGATGAAGAAGAACGAAGAAAAATTGAGGAACAAGAAAGAAAAGAGAAAGAAGAAGAGAATGCAAGATTAGAAGCTGAAAGAAAAGAAAAAGAAGAAATAGAGAAATATAAATCTTATACAGATGAAGATATGAAAAAGGAAATATATAGAATAGAACATGATTTAACTTCAAAAGGAAGCAGATTTGTAAATATATTAGATTTTCAGAAGAAAGTTGCAAAAGCAAAAGGTTTATTAGATACAGAGGCAAATCTTCAAAAAGAAGGTATAATATATAAAGCAGTAGATTATACAACAGGATGGGAAATAATAAAAAAAGCAAATACAATGGGAGTTAGTTATGCAGCATTTCCAGATTGTCAAGAAAATGGTGATGGTGGAATAATGATAGCAGCATCAGAAGAAGATAGAGATATTTTTAATGTGGATAGAGAAAAGGTAGAATTTAGATACAATAATTATAATTGGAGTACTGATGAAATTGCAGGAGAATTTCCTGGATTTATTTTAAATTCTGTATATGAAAAATTACAAAACGAATCTATAAAAGATTATGTTTCAGATTATGGAAACGGAATGAATTATACTTTAGCATTAGGATATAGTGGTTATGGAGGAGCAAATCAAACTTATAAGAAGAAGAAAAAAATGATTTATGATGCATTAACTAGAGTAAAAGACGAATTAGAAGTAGTTGGAAGCTCAAAAGAAGAATTACAAGATGTTATGTGCTATATAACAGTTCCTGCTACAAGAAATTTGATACCAATTTTAGAAGAATTTAAAAAGTCAGAAGTATCAAGTTATATTGAACCAGTGCCAGCTAATAAAAGAAATCAAAATAATAGAAATGAAGTACATATATATTTTGAGAGAGACCAATTAGAGAAGTTTAAAGAGGACGTATTGCCTAAAATACCAGGAACAGAACTTGGAATTATTAAAATGAAATGGGATAATATGAGTATAGGTCAAGCTGTGAGAAGTGAATTAACATGGCCAGAAGATAGAGAAAAAGTAAGAAATGACGAATAAATAATAAATTAAAGAAGATAAAATTTTTATATTTTATCTTCTTTTTTTGTTCTAAAAAAAATTTTGGTGAATATATATTACTAATAGTACAGAAAAGAGGAATAGATGAAAAAAATTATAGAATTTTTTCCAGATAAACTTAAAAATATTTTATATGAACAAATTAAAGAAAAACAAGAAAATTTAGAAGAAATAAGAATACGTATACAAAATCCTATTATTTTAAAATTTGATCAAGAAGAAAGAACTATTAAATATATTCCAACGTCAGAAGACATGCTAACAATAATGGAATTAATTTGTGAAAATTCTATATATTCCTATCAAAAACAAATATCAGCAGGATTTATTACTTTACAAGGTGGACATAGGGTTGGAATTGTAGGATCATGTGTAATCGAAAACAATAAAGTTATAAATATAAAATATATAAATAGTTTTAATTTTAGAATTGCAAGACAAGTTATCGGAGCTGGTAATCAAGTATTACAATATATTTTAAAAGATAATAAAGTATTAAATACTCTTATTGTTTCTCCACCAGGTTATGGAAAAACAACAATTTTAAGAGATGTTGCAAGATTGCTATCAACTGGAAATAGGAATTGGAGTGGAGTTGATGTTGGAATAATAGATGAAAGAAGCGAAATAGCTAGTTTATACAAAGGTATTCCACAAAATGAAGTAGGAATAAGAACTGATATTATAGAAAATATTTCAAAATCAGAAGGAATGAAAATTCTTGTTCGTTCAATGTCGCCTAAAGTAATTATAGCAGATGAAATTGGAATTGAAGAAGATGTTTATGCAATAAATTATGCATTATGTTCAGGATGTAAAGGCATTTTTACAGCACATGGAAGCAATTTTGAAGATATTTCTTTAAATCCTGTTTTGAAAACTTTGCTTAATAAATATTGTTTTGATTGTTTGATTTTTTTGGATAAAAAAAAGATAAAAGAAGTGTATTATTTGAATGAAGAGAAAAATTATTGTTTGAGTGAGTAAAACATATTTTAAATAATAGAACTTGCAATAATACAAATATTAAAAATTCAAAAATATAGCTTACTT
>CAORJJ010000050.1 GCA_948517135.1 uncultured Clostridia bacterium
TCATATAACATTGTATATATATAAGTATTTATATCTCTTTCTCTTACAAATATATCCATATTTGTAAAATCAATATTTCTTTTATGAACTAGCCTAACATACTCATTTCCAATTATATTTTTACAAACAACAAGACTATAATCTTTGTTTTTTTGAACAAAATTAATACTTTGATTTATCATTGTTCTAATGTTCTCTCCGTTAAATACATTAATTGCTAGTCTAGTAATATATTCTATATTTCTCATTCTTTTTGAAATATCGAAATCCGAACTTTTTTCCCATTCATATATATTAGACAATTCTTGTATTAATAATAAAGTTTTTTCATAATTCCCAATATTTTTTAATAAATCTACATAATAATCTATATTTTCTTTATTAATCTTCTTTTCAACTTTTTCTGCACTTTCACTGCCGATAAAATAGTCTAAATTTTCTATGTTTCTGTCTTGTCCCATATTCAATTCATCTTTTAATTTTGATTTAACTTGTGAATCTAAAGCATATGTTTTAATAATCTCATTTGGCTCCTTTTTAACATCTTCTATAACCTTGTCAAAATTAATTTTTACAGGATCAGATGAGCTACACAATTTTTCACCTTCTCTTTCTATGTTCTTATTACAAGCTATATTATATATATTTCCTTGAATGTTAATCCCTAATCTTGCACTTCTACCAATTAAATTTCTATAATCAATATCAACATTTCCAATAGCAGAAAACTTATTTCCATATATCATTATTAGATTTTGAGCATTCAAATTAACTCCCTGTAGCAATGTACTAGTACATATCATTCCTTTAATATCATTTTCTTCATTAAAAATTATTTCCACTTGTCTTCTAATATATGAATCTATTTCAGAAAAATGTACAGCTATACCACTTTTAAAAAAAGTAATAAGTTCAAACTCTGATCCAATATTCGTTTCTATATAGTTGATTAGTGCCTGCATTCTATAGCTTATATTCTCTATTTTACATGTTCCATTTTTTATAAGCCTTTGAGCTATTAATTTTATTTTATTCTTATTAGTACAAAATATAATAAATTTCTTTTCAAGACTAATAATTTTATCAAGATTATCAATGATAATATATGCCCAATCTTCTAAATTATCCTTATTAAAACCATGATTTGATGTTGCAATGTACTTTTTATTTGCAAACTCTAATCCAGCATCTTTACTAAAATCATATTTAAAAAGATCTCCATTTTCGTCAACATCTAACATATAATAATTATTTGAAACAAACGGCAACATATCATCTGAAATTTGAATTATATCTTCTTTATTTATATTAATATATTTAAAAATAAATGTATCAAATGGCTTGGAAACATATGGCAATAAAAAAATTATTGGAGTTTTATTCTCTGAGATTATTGAAAGTATTTTTGCTAGTAATATTGATCTCCCAACACATTTCTTTTTGTTGATATTAACTAAAATTTGAGCTTCATCATTTACTACATAATCTATTTTCACATTTTTATTATTCTCATAAAAAACTAGAAATCTCTCTGGAGTATATAAATATATAACCTTTGAAAAATCCGTTGTAACATGTGGATTTTCGATAATAGTTATATTTTCAATGCTCTTCTTGATTTTTCTTCTATATTCATTAATTAATGCCTTAGTGGGCAATATAAATAATACTTTTTTTATTTTATCACAACAAATTAGTTCATTTATTGTATCTATTACTACAGAAGATTTTCCAAATGATGTAGGTGCAGAAAATACAATATTCTTTCTCTCTAAAATTTTATTTCTTGCATAATACTGAACATTACTTAAAAGCTTATTATTTTTTTCTCTTATTTTTATTGAAATCTCATCCAATAAATTAAAATATCTTATATCATTTTTATAGTAATCTTTATCATATAATAAAGGATATATATCTAAAGTAATTATAATATCATTAATTTTTCTCCTTAAGACTTTATCCATTTTTCTACTATAATTTTGAATTATATAATCAATCCAAAATACTACAAATTTTTTAAACTTTATATCAACATCATTCAATAAAATATATTCCATTATAGAATCAAAAAAATCATTAATCTTACTTTCATTATATATCTCTATATTATCTCTTAAGTTTTGCATGTATCTCAATTCATCTATTTGTAAAAGAACAGACTCATTTAAGCATTTCTTTATTTTTATATAATCTTTATTCACCAACTTTATCCTCTATCTTTTTTATAATATTTTCATAAAAACATTTTATATCAAAATCATCAGGAATTTTTATAATAATAAGATTTACTACTTTTATTTTTTCTAATTTCTTGCACCCATTATATTTTTTACAATATTTGTCTTTTTCTTCAGCGCAAAACTTGTTTTTTATAAATTGATTTTGAATTTGAGTTAATATTTTATTGATATCCATTTTTATATTGCTTTTTGTTATACAGCAAATATTAAATTTTGTACACTCACTATCAACTAGATTTTCAAGTGCTCTTCTATTTTTAATTAATACGTTTAAATTATTCTTAATTATTTCTTTATTATCTTCTTGTTCTTTTTCCAATCTTGACTTTATTGTAGATATTTTTGAAACAATAGAACTATCTTTACAAAATATTGATTTATATCCATTAATAAAATATTCCGCAAGTTTTTCTTCATTTAACTTACTTATAGACGATTTGTATTCGCACAAAAATATTGATAAATCTTTGTCCAAAAACAAAGAATCAAAACCTTTAGGAACTATTTCGATATCTGTTATATCTTCTGAATATGACAATAATTCTATGTCAAAAATTTTTTCTATAACATAATTAGCAATTAATGGAATGATTGTTCCATCATTCTTCAAAAACCCTTTAGGATATGAAGTAATTTTATTTAATTTATCCATAATTATTTCTTTTATGTCATTCCATGTTTCATCGGTAAAATCCAGATTAAAATTAATTCCTACTATATCTCTTATAAATTTTCCAGCTAACTCTTCATCTATATTTTCAAGTTTATTAACCTTTATTTCTATAAAATGTATTTCTTTCGCTCTATTTATACTATTTAATGTTTCATTTTTTACTAACTTTATCTCCATAACTTCACCATATTCTATTAACTATTTTAAAAGCAAAACAATCCTGTAAATTTATACATTAACATTTTGCTTTTCTTTTGTATTTTATATTAAATACACTAAATTAAGCAAACATTTCAGCATTTCTATTTATTTCTTCTATGTCTTCTCTTATTTGTTTAAATGTTCCTACATTATCTTCAAAGACTTCTGAAACAGCTCCTAGTGAGCTAAATGGATCTTCTGTTAATACTTGTAAACTTATTGTTCCATTTTTTATTACATAGTCTATTAACATTTTTACAAATTGTATTTGCTTACTATTTAATCTGTTATCATTTATATATTTTGAAAATATTGCATTTGCTGTTTCGCTATCTAATCCTACAATATTTCTTACAACTTGAATTACATTTTTATTTCCAAAAGTTTCAACAAATTCGCTATTGTTACCTAATTGCTCAAACATAATTCTTTCAAGGTCTTTTTTCTCTTCATCATTTAATTTTTGATTATGTTTTATTTTATAAATAATTAAATTATCTAAATTACCATTTAAGAACTTTGTAACTTTTCTTTTATAATTTGAATAATCTCCTGTTGGTGTTAATATATATGGCTCGGATTCTTCTTCAATAGTTAATGTATCTTCTATATCAATGCTCCAAATTTTTCTAGGTGGATTATCTATAAATTTTATTAATTCCCTTAATTCCTTTCGTGCCTTTTCTATTTCAAAAAAGTCAGCTTTCTGCCAATATTCTATATCAGAGGCAAACATTATCAGTTCTTTTTTTTCATTAACTTGTGGAATTGTTCCTAATTTTTTTAAATTCTCTACTAATTCACAAAGTAGTGTTGTTTGTCTATTTATATTTTTATATTTTATTCTACCTACCTGAACTCCATATACTAAATTATCAAATCTTTTTGCATATTCATCGGTATCTTCGCTCATAAATATATTTATTAAATTTTCTCTAATTTCGTTATATGAGATATTATCAATATGTTGCCATTTATCTTTATTAGAATACTTTTCAATAAATACCATTTTATTTCTAACAATAAAACTTTCTTTATTTAGACTATTTATTCTTTCTATAAATTGATTTACTAATTCTTCTCGATAATTCTTATAAGTATCTTGAGCTTGATAATCCATATTTTCAAGTTCTACAATTAAATCCAATTTTAGGTTATAGATTTTTTCTGTTAATGATTGTGTAGATAATCCTTCAATTCCTCTTTCATTTTCTTCAAAAAATTCGAAGTTCCTACAGCAATCAAATATATAGAATTGTTGTTTATCTATTCCCTCACCAAATAAATCTTCACAAAGTCTTGTCCCCCTACCTATCATTTGCCAAAATTTAATCTTAGATTTTACAGGTTTAAAGAACACTAGATTTAATACTTCAGGGACATCAATACCTGTATCTAACATATCTACTGAAACAGCAATTTGTGGTAGTTTTTCAGATACTTCAAATGTTTCTATTACTGTACTTGCAAAATTTACTTGGTTATCTATAACCCTTGCAAATTCGCCATTGTACTTAGGATATAATAAATTAAATACTTTTACAATTTCTTCTGCATGTCTATGATTTCTAGCGAATATAATTGTTTTACCTAATTTGTCTCCACCCTCTACTTTTAATCCTTTTTCCATCAAAGTCTCTAATACTAACTTAATTGTATCTCTATTAAATAACCACGAATTTATCGCCGTAGAGCTTATCTCATCAGGTATAATTTCTCCTTCTTCAAATAAATTTTCGTATTCTTCTTTATCTTCCTCTTTTAAATCGCTATACTTAATTCCCCTATCTAAAAATTCTGTATTTGTTTTGATAGTATGATAATTTACTAAATATCCTTGCTTTACTGCTTCATCATACTCGTAAACAAATGTAGGAACATTATTCTCTAGTTCAAAAAATTTATATGTATTTTTATCCACATCACTTCTTGGAGTAGCTGTTAAGCCTACTAATAATCCATCAAAATAATCAAATATAGCTTGATATTTCTTATATATACTTCTATGTGCCTCATCAATTATAATTAAGTCAAAATGTCCTGCTGTAAACAATTTATTGCCATTTTTAGACTTAATCGTATCTATGCAATTTATCATTGTTTGATATGTAGAAAATACTATTCTACTATCTTCTGGATCTCCATCTTTTGAAGACAATAAATTACAACAAGACATATCAGGAAGTAACTTCTTAAAGTTCTTTTCTGCTTGTTTTACTAATTCTGTTCTGTCCGCTAAGAACAGTACATTTTGCACCCAATTTTTGCTTGTTAAAACATCAACAATAGATATTGCTGTTCTTGTTTTCCCTGTTCCTGTAGCCATAACTAATAATGCTTTTCTATGTTTTTCTTCAAAAGCTTCACAAACATTTTTTATCGCTTCTAATTGATAAGATCTATTTGTTATTTTATCATCAATGAATATATGTTCTAAGTTTTCTTTAGACTTCCTTCTATTTATCAACAGTTGTAACTCATTTTGTGTATAAAATCCTGCTACTTTTCTTTCAGGATAATCTACATCATCCCACATATAAATTTCTTTACCATTTGTATAATATATAACAGGTCTTTGTGCATATTCTCTCTCTATACAATCAGCATATAGCTTAGCTTGTTGTTGTCCATATTTAGCATCTTTACTTGTTCTTTTTGCCTCAACTACAGCTAATGGTTTTCCATTTTCTCCAAATAAAACATAATCAACAAATCCCTTATCCTGTGTTGGAGTCATATTACTAACTTCTAGTTCTTCGACAATATTCTTACCAAATTCCCATCCTGCAATTTCTAAGTCTAAATCAATGAATCTTTTTCTAGTTTCAAATTCGCTAATATCATCAACTTTGAAATTATAAGACTCTTTCTTACTGGTTCTTTCATTCGTAAGTTTCTTTCTTAATTCTTCGTTTTCTCTTAATGTTTTTTCAAGTTCTATATCTTTCTCATATAACTTAGATTCTAATTCTTCTCTTTCTTCTTTCTTTAAATTATCACTACTTAAACTTGGCAAAATAGTTTCATTAAATGTAACTTCTTCATACTCAGGATTATAACAATATGAAATCCAATTCATAAAATCAAATAAGTACTTCAAACATATAACAGCTTCATCTCTAGTAACTTTTTTATTGCTATGTACTGAGAAATTGCCCAATTTAATAATATAAGTTATCTCTTTAAAAATGTTCTCATCTATCATGTTTTTAAAGTTAATATCATACACTAAGGAAGATAAATTATTTTGATATGGCATTTTTAAATCTTGATCATTGGCATATAGCCATTTAACAGCTAGTTCTAATGCTCTCCTACACATAATTGCACAAGACACATTCGTCACAGCTATGCTATTTTCAGCCTCTACTGATGCTTCTGCAAATGTCTTAAATATTTCGTTTTTTAATATAAAATCAAAATTTGACATATTATCTCCCCCATTTATAAAATATGTTCTTTTGTATTTTTCTTAGTTCAATCTCACTTTCAAATTTCTGTTTATCGATTTGTTTTACTATGTTCACAAATTCCTCTTGTCTTTGAATATTTGGTAATTTTATTTTATATTTTTTTACACTTCCTGCTGATAAATTTGGTTGTGAACTACCATTATTGGCTTGTTCCTGTTGCCTTATAATTTCGTCAGTATCTAATATATTTAGCAAATATTCTGGTAATATCTTCTCTTTATTAGCTCTTAATATTACTAATGAAGAAGCTATTGCACCTTTTCTTTCTATATCTATAATGCAATGTTTGCCTAAGGATCCTCTTAAGCAATATAATACATCATCTTTCTGTATTTTTCCTGATCCAAATTTATTATATTTTTCTTCAGTTATATAATTCATTTTTTTCCAATTAACTTTTTTATCATTTATCAGCCCTGCATTTATAAAAGGTATTCCTGACCTTACAAATTCTCCTGCTGAAGGATAATTTTTTCCTCTATCTCCATTAATAAATTCACATACATTATTTAATATTTCTTCATTTTTTTCATTTTCAAACATCTCGACAAACTGAGATTTGATGATTTCATCAAACTGTTTAATTTGCTGCTTTCTTATCTTTAATATTTCAGTAATTTTATCTAATTTATTAGCAATTTTAATTTGTTCTTTTTTCTCCCTATATGGAATTTCTAAATTTTCTACTATTCCTTTAGAAATTTCTTTGAATGTTGCTCCTCTACCTAATGATTTAATATATTCAACATTATATTTCAAAAAATAATATACATATCGATTTTCTAATCTATCTGAGCAAATTATATTTTTAAAGCCTTGATTACAATACATATCATTATCACAAATTGCGACTTTTCCTATTGGTGCTCTACTTGATAATAAAACAGTTCCTTTTGGTAACAGTTTTAAATTAGTTTTCTCAACTGCTAAATCTGTTATTTTTCTTTGTGTATCTGCTATATAATAATCATCTTCTTGTATTTCAGCAGGAGTTATCCATAAAATTTCTCCATCCCAATACTCTTTAATATTAGTTTTCGGAGTACTACCTGAAACTATTTCTCCTAATTCTCCTAATTTAATTTTTTCACTCATAAGATTTCCTCCAACTCTTTTAATTTTTGTTGGATTTCATCTTCCATTTCAATTACTCTTTTTAGAATAACTTTAGGATTTTCATATTCCTTTTTCTCAATAACTATTTCTTTATACTTATTAATTGATAAATCATAATCATTTTTAACTATTTCTTCTTTAGAAACAAAGAAAGACTTTTCTATTCTACTTCTCGTTTGTTCTTCTTCAGAACTTCTGTTATTAAATCTATTTATAATATCAGGAATATCATTTTCCTTTATTGGTTGTCTTTGATCATCTAAGCTAAATCCATCTGCTGTCATATCATAAAACCATACTTTGTCAGTTCCACCTTGTCCTGTTTTTGTAAATATCATAATTGCTGTAGAAACTCCTGCATAAGGTTTAAATACTCCACTAGGCATTGAAATAATTGCCTCTAATTTATGATTTTCTATAATTTCTTTTCTTATTGCCTTGTGTTGATTTGAACTGCCAAATAAAACTCCATCAGGAACTATTGATGCTACTCTACCACCAGTTTTTAATATTTTTAAGAATAATGCTAAAAATAGTAATTCTGTTTTTTTAGATTTATTTGTTACTCCTAATAAATCTTTAGAGATTGTTTCTAAATCAACAGAGCCTTTAAATGGTGGATTTGCTAAAACTAGTGTGAATTTATTCTTGTCGTCATTATCGTCACCAATAGTGTTTTTATATTCAATATTAGGATTTTCAATTCCATGCTGCATTAAGTTCATTGCGCTTATTCTCAACATTGTTGTATCAATATCAAATCCGTAAAACATTGTATTATTAAAATGCTCTTTTTCTTCTGTATCATTAAATATCTCTTTATGATTTTCTTTTAAATATTCTCCTGCCTCAACTAGGAATCCTGCACTACCACAAGCTGGATCCACAATAATATCTTGTGAAGTAGGTTTCATAAGTTCTACCATCATTTTTATAATGTGTCTTGGTGTTCTAAACTGTCCATTAGTTCCTGCTGTAGATAATTTTGAAAGTAAATATTCGTAAACATCTCCTTTTGTATCTCTGTCTTTCATTGGTAGTCCATCAATACCTGTAACCACTTTTTGTAACATTAGTGGTGTAGGTACTAAAAATAATGCATCTTGCATATATTTTGCATAATTAGAATTTTTTGTATTTCCTAATCGTTTAATAAAAGGAAAAACATTTTCTTGCATATTTTTAAACATTCTTCCTGCCTCATAGTCCTTAAACACACTCCACCTACAATTTTGATGTTCACTATCAAATATCCTGTTGCTTGTAATTCCTAAAAAGATATCATCTTTTTCATTTCTAATTTCTATATCATCTAATCCTTTAATAAATAACAAATATGTAATTTGTTCTATAACAGATAAAGGATTTGTTATTCCACCAGTCCAAAAATATTCCCATATTCTATCTATTTTATTTCTTAAATCTGTATCCATTTTTGCCCCCTAATTGCTTATAAAAACTCTAGTATATTTTATATCATAAAGCCATAAATTTCACAACATTATTCGACAATTTAATCTTATAATTATTTCTACTTTTTTCGACAAAAAGAAGCCGATTTCTCGACTTCTAGTCTATAACTAATTTACTTAAATTATGACTTTTCAATATTGTAAATATTAATTTCTCTATTTTTCTAAATTAATACTTTTACCTTACTCTAAATAAAAATCTCTCTTTATTATAAACTTTCACCAATTTTATTTATTGAAAAATCATCATTTTTTCTACATACAATATGTAATTTATATGGTTTCTTTATCTTATGTTCACTTAATTTATACGACATAATTATTATATCTAATAACTCTTGTTGAGTAAGTGATTGTCCGTTTATACGAGTTAAACCAGAACCTAATATTGGTATACATACATCTTCTTGACCATAATATTTATCAATTTCTTCCCATAATACTGATAAACATTCAATAAATTCTTGATATGAAAAAAAATTTCCTAATCCATTCTTATCTAATTTTGCAAAAGCCATTAGTAAATACTCTCCATTTGGCACTAATTTACCCGAATCATATCTAACTTTACCTTGAAATTTTGATTTTGTCTTAGATGCTTTCAAATTTGCATTATGAATCAATTGATTTATATTAATATTAGGATTCTTTAATAAATATTGTCCACAAATAGAAGTTGGTTTTATATCAGATGGAGCATTACCAACAGTAGTAGTATAGCACTCATCAAAATTAATTACCTTTTTATATTTTTTTATTTTATTGATATCCCCATATTCAATCTGAATAATATAATTCTTTCCTTTTATTTTAATTTTTTTTCGTAAATACATATAAATTAGTGATACTGCTATGGATATTATAATTATACCCAAAATAAATACTATACGATTTACTATTATATTTATTTCATCTGACATATTCGGCATAAACTTATATTTTTCAAATAAATTTTCTGGAATAAACAAAAAAGCTATTGATATTAATGTAGAAGCAATACCACTACAAATTTCTAGGAATTTATTCATATCCTAATACCTCTTTTATTTTATTATAGTTTCCTACTTTTCTTCCATAAGAATCAATTTTCCAAAAAGGCATTGCATAAGATTCATACCCCTTCATATATGAAGGTAACCAATTTGATTCATTTCTTGTTGAATTATAAACAATGATAATTTCCTTGTTCCTTTTTTTAGCTTGCTCAAATTCATGCCTTAAATATGAATATGAATTGATTTCATTAATGTCAGAGTCATCTACATAATAAGAGTTAGAAAAATTTTTACAATACTTATATCCATTCGTGTTTTGCTTGTATGGTGTACAAGTATTAAAAATTTGACTATTATTTGCTTTGGAACAACTACTTCCTGCTGTTCGAGATGCTGTTTTGTCTCCAACAACAAAAATCACAGCTGAAGAAGCATTTATTTGACTATTAAATTCTTTCTTTAGATCACAAGGACGACAATCTGGATTTTTTGAAACACTGCCTGAAGCAACTTTAGACATATCAATAAAGTCTACTTTATGTAAATTATCATTTCCCCAAATATTAAGTGTATCTACAACACTACGATCTCCATCATCTTCAGAATAATCCGCACTTATATAAACTTGTTTACTCATAACTTTATCTCCTTTTAAATTATATATTTAGCATAATTATATTATCACATATTTTCATTTTTCTCAATATATACCTCTGTATTTACTATAAAAAATAAACCATTTTTTTAATTAATTATATCACTTCATTATTTTATAAAAAGGGCTTTGGGGGTTTCCCCATATTGAATTTGGCATCCGTACAAATTCAGTGCTTGCTGGGACAATAAGAAGCTATATTTCTTACTCACATTTTTACTTTTACTCATCAAATATATATTTTATTTTGAAAAAAATACTTGGACTTTTTATTCAAATCCAAGTACATTTCTTTTTATCTTTATTTACTTTTTTATGTGAAAATATTTGCATAATATTTTGTTTTAATTTACAAAATTATGCTAACTCTTTTTTCATACTTTTTAGTGTTATTCCATAGCACATTTGATACAACTTTGAAACAATTGCATCAACTAATTGTTGATCTTGACTTTGATTAAATCTTTCTATCAAGCCATACTTGTTGAACCTTGTTGTAATAATTATTGGTAATCTATTTTCATTTCTATTTTCGATTATTGTATATAATTTTTCTAATGCCCAATTACTTATTTTTTCTGTTCCCAAATCATCAATTATCATCATATCCACATTTGAATATAACTCTATTAATTCTTTTTCTGACTTTGTATTATCTCTAAAGGTTTCTTTTATTGCATCTAACAAACTTGTTAGTCTTCCCATTAATACAGTCTTATCATTTTCAATTAATTTATTAGCAATTGATGCTGCTAAATGTGTTTTTCCAAGTCCTGACTCGCCTATTATTATCAGTCCTTTACTTTGCATTTCTGTTATACATTTATTTGTATAATCAATAGCAACTTCTATTGCTATTTCATTGCCTGATTTAACATCAAAGTTTTCAAAATTTATGTTTTCAAATTTTCTCTCTATATAATTTTGTTTATATATTTTGTTAATAACTTCTCTAAAATGTTTTCTTTTCTGCATTTCATACTCTTGATTATCTTTCTCTTTCCAATATTCTTGTGCCTTAGTACAAGTACATCTTTCATATTCAAGCTCATCTGGAGAAATATTATCATATAAAAAATCAAATCCTATTGGAGTTATTTTTTTATTACAAAATTCACATGTTTTTATTTTATTGTGTATAATTTTACTATTTTGGGTATTGTCTAAAACCATTTTCACCTTCCTCTCTTATATTTTCTTCTTTTATAGCTTCTAAATCTTTTTTATTCTTTTCTTCTGCGTTACCTAACATTTGAATAACATTACCTTTTTCCTTTTCACTTTTAAGCTTTTCACGATATTTTCTTTGTCTTTCTCTATTTTGTCTTTGATACTTTTCATATTTTTCTATACTTTGATACTTGTTCCAATTTTTTATTAGAAATGTTTCCTCTTCTTTTACTAACATTTCTAGCTTAACAAATTCTTCTATAATTCTTTGAACTTTTTTCTTAGATTTTCCCATAATCTTTGAAAAGTTTTCAATTGTCATCGGATTATTTTCTCCTATTTCTAATCTTCCTTCATTATTACTTTCAACAGCTAATGAAATTAACTGCATCCATACTCTAAAATAAGTATCTCCTTCTGGAAGTTTTAGAATTATTTGAATTTTTCTATTAGAAAATATATTTGATTCAACTTTGAACCACTGAATTTCATACATAGCCTCCTTTCCTCACTTTCTTTTTGTTTAGAATTTAATTGATTCTTTTTCTTTAATACTTAGATATTCCTCTAAAGCTTGTACTCTAAACAAATATCTGCCACCTACTTTGGAATATGGTATTTCTTTTCGTCTTACTAGCTGATTCACAAGCCAATATGATATTCCTAAATATTCCGATGCTTCCTTCATAGTTAGCGTCGTCCTTTGAATTTTTTGTAATTCCATATAAATTCACCTCCTACACTTCTAATTTTTACATTTTCTAAAAATAACAATAATTCTATTTTTAAGTATGAGATTTTATGTTTCTTATTGTTATCTATTAATAACAACGATTAAACTTTAAAAAAAGTTATGGCTTAATAAAAACTTTTTTAATATTTTTACATACTTCAAAATATACACAGTTAAGTTATATTACATTTCGTATAGTATTTGTAAGTTCTCTATATATTCTTTTATGAATTTTATTGTAATCTTTTCAATAGTTAAAAAATAACCAAAAGCATCTAGTAATTTCTAAAAAATTAATGTATAATTAACATAATTTAACATTATATCCCACCCATAAGTATGCCTGAAAGGAGGTGAAAAAGGTAATGGCTGGGAGTATTGAAAAAAGAGGAAAGAATAGTTACAGATTAAGTTGCCTTGCTGGATATGACTTGCAAGGAATACCTATTAAGAAAACAAAAACAGTACACGGAAGTAAAAAAGATGCTGAAATTGAACTTGCAAAATTTGTTGCAGATGTTCAAAATGGTATGTTCGTTGAAGGTAAATCTCTAAAGTTCTCTGAATTTACTGAAATATGGAAAAGAGATTATGGATCAAAAGAACTTGCACCTTCGACTTACAAAAGATATTGTAGAATATTAGAAACAAGACTTCTACCCTACTTTGGACATTTCTATATTAACAAGATAAAACCTACTGACATTATGCAATTCTATGATTTACTTAGTAGAGATACTCAGTTAGTTAGAAAGAAAGGTAATAATGGAAATAAAACTTTAAAACCTTTATCTGGTAAAACCATATTAGAGCATCACAGATTACTTCGTGCAATGCTACACAAAGCTGTTTATTGGCAAATGATAGTTTCTAATCCTGCTGAACGTGTTCAACCACCTAAAGCAAAAAAGCCTAAA
The DNA here is from genome assembly GCA_948517135.1 of uncultured Clostridia bacterium. Classification (GTDB taxonomy): domain Bacteria; phylum Bacillota; class Clostridia; order TANB77; family CAG-508; genus Scatovivens. The sequence goes on from CAORJJ010000050.1 coordinate 13,649, forward strand.
AGAAAATACTATGATGATGACCAATGCAAAATATTGTTAGCAAACTTAAACACACTTAGCGAAGACCAAATAAAATACAAAGTTGCAATTATTCTAACAGTATTTACTGGTGTAAGACTTGGTGAGCTAATGGGACTTGAATGGCAAGATGTTGATTTTAAAACAGGTATTTTATCCATAAATCGTTCTAGTCAATATTTAGCAGACAAAGGAGTATTTACAAAGACACCTAAAACAGAAAGCTCTATCAGAGAAGTAGCAATACCTGATTTTGTGATTTCTTTACTTGAAGAATATAAACTATGGTATGAAGAACAAAAATCGCTATATGGCGAATTATGGACTAATTCTAATAGGTTATTTGTACAAGCTGATGGCAAACCTATGCATCCTTCTACAATTAGCAAATGGTTTGTAAAATATGTAGCTCAAATAGGACTACCTGTAATTAACTTTCACGGATTACGACACACAAATGCTACACTTTTAATATCACAAAATATTGATGTAGCAGTTGTAGCAGCAAGACTTGGACATGCACAAATTACAACAACATTTAATTTCTATGTACATCCTATTATTTCTCATAATAGAAAAGCAGGAAGTGTTTTAGAAAACTTGCTACTACCACAAAATTAGCTAAAATCTTTTTTCAGATTTCACTAAGGCAAAACAAAAGCCATTAAACTTTTCACGATAAAAAATAAGTAAAAGACTACTAAAAAAGTTTTTAGGTTTCCCATAGTCTTTTACTGAAAATTTATTAGAAATATCAACCGTTTTGGAGAATTATTTCCCCAACTTTTCCCCAATTTGACATAAGAATGCCATTTTAAAGCATTATTGTAAACTAATTGGAGAATAACAAAAATCGCTATAACCTTTACGATTACAGCGATTGCTAATTGGTTGCGGGAGTAAGACTCGAACTTACGACCTTCGGGTTATGAGCCCGACGAGCTGCCAACTGCTCCACCCCGCGATATTCAATTATTTGCCTTTCGGCAAGTGGATGGAGGTGGATTCGAACCACCGAAGCAATTTGCAGCAGATTTACAGTCTGTCCCCTTTGGCCACTCGGGAATCCATCCATATTTCTAGTACTAAGCCGAT
>CAORJJ010000051.1 GCA_948517135.1 uncultured Clostridia bacterium
ATATATAATTTATTAAAGCTTCAATATTAAAATATATTACTTTTAGTTACCTTATTATATCTTTTTTTGCTGTCGATTAAAAAAAGTGATAAAAGTAATATCATCGCTTTGTTTTACATAAACACTGTCGATAATATAAAAATACAAGAATAAGTAAAAAACACTCATTAAATTATTAAGTATCTAATGATAAAGAAATTAAGATGTATAATTTAGCGTAGTGTTTTATACTACTATTAAATACAACTGCAATAACTACGCATAAGGAGTAGTTACTGTGTTTAAAATTCTCTATATATTTGCAAAATATATATTGAAAGAGATTGAGTTTACTAAAAATAGTAAATTCAATCTCTTTTTCGCTTTTAAAGATTTATTTGCTATTGCTTATTGGAGTAGAGGACCGCCTATCATTGAATTTAAAAAATTCAATTTGATAGGAGGTTTTTTATTTTGAAAAAAGAAATAATTGATGGATATGAAATTTATAGTGAAAATGGAGAAATGAAAATTGGAATTTTTGAAGATTATAATTGAAAAAAACATTGTTTTGTATTAGGCGAAGATTTAAAACTTGAATTTATAATTAGAAAAAGAGAAAAATTTAGAGAAGAGAATGAAGAGAGAAGGCATTTGGATGTTTCAATCAATAATGAATATACATTTGAAACAAGAATAATACATAAGGAGAAATCAGCAGAATTAAAAACAATTGATAAGTTAAGCGTGGAAAATATAAAAAATGAAATATGGAAATTACCATATCCTCAAAATAAAAGAGTATATTTGTACTTATTTAAAGAATATTCTTTTGTAGAAATTGCTAAAATAGAAAATAGGGACAAATCAGCAATAAAAAGAAGTATTGATGCAGGAATTAAAAAGTTAAGAAAAAATTTTAAAAATTTTTAATTTACTATCAACTTTCATATATATAAGTGACTTAACAAGTGAAAGATATAATTCTTTCACTTGTTATTTTTTTGTACATTGAAAAGTAAATAATTATTTATTAGATACATTCCTATTATTGCTAGCTAGTTAATTTATAAATTTACAACTTATAAAACTAAAATATGAGATTGCTACTCATAAGGCGATAACCAATAATAGTATTAAAGATACTCTTACTTAGTCATAGAATGAGCGAGATTAAACCGTCCCACACAATGAGAGTAAGTCTGTTAGAAACAGATAGGTGGAATTCCTGTGGTGCATATTAGCTATTTGCCATCTAATAAATTTAATATAAATATTTTCTAAAATGGAGGAAAAATGTATAAAGTAATTTTTATTGGAATATTATGCTTATTTTTAATTAATTTTATTATTACATATATGATAGTCTATGGTGGAAATAAGAAAAAAAGTGCAAAAGAAATACTTACTGAAAATGAAGAACAAATGAATGCTGTAAAAAATATAAAAATAAAGGAGAAATATAAAAATGAAATATAATAAAGGAAATATATTTATTGCTGATTTAGGAAAGGCAAGAGGAAGTGAACAATTTGGAAAAAGACCTGTTGTAATTATACAAAATAATATAGGAAACAATTATAGTCCAACATTAATTGTTGTACCAATAACAAGTAGAGTTGATCTAAAGGCAAAAATACCAACACATGTTTTTATTCCTAAATATAAAAATATTTTAGAACAGGACTCACTTATTTTAGCTGAACAAATTACAACTATTGATAAAGAAGGAATAGTTGAGTATGTAGGAAGTTTAGATGAAGATTTACAATTAAAATTAGATGCAGCATTATTAATCTCACTAGGAATTAACGTCAATAAAGTAAACAAAGTTTATAACGAATTTAAAAAAACAAAGGAATATTTAGAATTGGCAGATAAAGACTATACAAATTTTGATGTAGTAGTTGTCGCATTAGTTGCTTATGATAATATGCAACATTCTGGAAATTTTAATGCTAATTTAAAAGAAATATCTAATTATATGAAAATGCTTGTTAATAAATTTTCTAAAGAGGAAATTTGGACTATGTTAAAAAGTAAATTAGATAATAGATTGTCAATTATATAAAATTTTAAAAAATCAAAAAGTATATATTAGAAAAAAGATAAAAGAGTTTGTATTCTATTAATGAACACGAACTCTTTTAATTTATAAGAGTAGGTTTACCAATGGAAGATGAAATTGAACAAGTATATTCAGCTGAAGATATACAAAAAATTCTTAAAATAGGAAAAAACAAACTATATAATTTTCTTTATGATGTATATTCTAATACACATTATTTTAAGATTATAAAGATAGGAAAATTATATCGAATCCCTAAAAATTCTTTCGACCACTGGTTTTACAAAATAGAAGAATAGGAGTAAAAGCAAATGAGCAATAAAAGTGTAGCATTTTTTGAAAGAGGGTCATGGCATCACAGGACAAAAACTTTAAAAGAAGATTATACTGTTATTTATGGAAAGAAAGGTGGATTTAAAACAAAAGAAGAAGCAGAAAAAAGCTACGAAAAGTATAATAATGAGTATGAAAAACAGTTAAGAGATAACCATCTTAATATAGATAAAGAAGTATTTTTTTCTTATTATCTTATATATTGGTATGAAAATATTTTTAAAGATAGAGAACCTGAAAACACATATGCTTTAGGAGTTGCTTATGTAATTTATAATATGATTGTACCTTTTTTGAGACAAAATGATTATGTTAGAGATATTAAATTAAGATTAATAAACACTAATTATTTAAATAGTCTTTTAGAAGAATTAGCCAAAATTACTTCATCAGCAGGAAATAAATGTCAAGAAGTATTAAGTATTGCTTTAAAAGATGCCAAAAATGAACATTATATTGTAGATGAACCTATGAAAGGTACTAAAAAATATAAAAGAAATAAGCCTAAAATAAAAATATTAAAAAAGGAAGAACTGAAAAAATTACTTGTAAATTCACAAGAAGATCCATGGTATTTAGAAATCTTATTAGCAGTATTTTGTGGATTACGTAAAGGAGAAATAATTGGATTAAAATTTACGGATTTTGATTGGGATTGTAATGTATTAAGAATAAGAAGACAATTAGTTTGCAATCCAGTTTTAGATAGCGAAATGGAAATTAATAAAGTTAATGTTGGAAAATATACTCTTGTTGAAAAAGCTCCGAAAAAAGATAGTTATAGAAATATACGAGTTCCAAAAGTTATTATAAAAGAAATAAAAAAAAGAAAAAAGGAATATGAATTTTATAAGCAACAAAATATTAATTTTTGTGAAGAAGAATATATAAGTTTTAATAGAAATAATGGAAAACCACATTTTCCAAATTCATTCAATGATTATTTATATAGAAAATGTCCACAAATAGCAATACCTAATATATCTGTTCATGTACTAAGGCACATGTTTGCTACCATTTTACTAGAAAAGGGAGTGCCATTAGTTAAAATAGTAGCATTATTAGGACATTCATCTCCAAATACTACTTTTGAAATCTACTGTGATATTATGGATGAAAGGGAAAAGATATTAACCTTTATAAATACCACATTTAAATCTGAATTATTAATGGAGGAATGTGTATAATGAATATAGATGCAATAAAGCCAATTAGATATATCGACTATAAGATATATAATGTAACAAAAATAAAAAAGAAATATGGGTTTAGAATTATTTTAATACTAGATGATAATACTGAGAAAATAGTTCAACACGCAGGTTTTGAGAAAAAAGAAAAGACAGAAAAGGAAAGATGTAAGGTAATAGGACAATTAGAAAATAAAACTTACGTAGTATATAATAATATAAGTGTTGAGGAATATATGCTATATTGGTTAAAATATGATGCTCCAAAAAGGATTAATTCATATAATACTTATATGAGTTATAGAAATGCTATTTTCAATTATATTATTCCACACATAGGAAAAGTAAAATTGCTTAGATTAACTAGTAATATAATAAAAAAACTATATAAAGATGTTTTTGAATTTTCACATGAGTAGCTCAAATAGTTAAAACAGTCATGATATCTTGTTTAGATGATGGAAAAACGAATAAATTTGTGCCACGAAACGAAGCATATCATGTGGAATTACCAAAGACAAAAAAGGAAATAATAAAAGAAAAAACTATAGAAAAAAATGATATTACTTTTCATACTCTTATTATTGATGAAAGAAAAACATTTACTATTGAACAATTGGCTTTAATTATTAAAGAAAGCAGAAATACACCAATATATATGAACGTTCTATTTGCTTCTTTAATGGGATTACGTAAAAGTGAAATTATTGGAATTAAATATAGTAATATAGATTTTATGAGAAGAAAATTAAAGTTAGAAAAACAATTAGGAAGAAGAATAAATGACACAAAAGAAAATTGCGCACCAAAAACTTTAACGAAACAAGAAGTGCCACTAAAAACTGATTCTAGTGTTAGAGAATTGGATATACCAGATTTAGTATTTGAAGCAATTTTAGAAGAAAGAAGATTATATGAAAAAAGAAGAAACCAAAGAATGAATTACAAAACAAATCCATTTTATGATGGTGATTATGTTTGTTGCTCAACTTATGGAAAGCCAAGATCCAAAGGCTTTATATACACATATTTTAAAGAAATTAAAGAAAAAAATAATCTTCCAGACTTTCCATGGCATAGATTAAGAACAACATATACAACAATTCTTGCAAAAAATAATTTCAGTTTAAAAGCAATAGCAGTTTTATTAGGACATTCTTCAGAAATTGTTACATTTGAGAATTATACAGATAAAAATGAGATTATATATGATTGTTTAGAAGAATTAGAGCCATTTATTGAAAGTGTATTGCCACCACAAAATTCAAAAATTATAAATGATTGTACAAATATAGAAACAGATATTATTATGCAAAATGCATTTGAAAATATTCTTACTGCATAATAATTATAAAAGAAACGAGGTAAGCCTAAATTACCTTGTTTTTTTTATTAAATTGTGGTAAAATATAAACGTTTTATTATTTAATATTAATTAATTTTATTTAATATTAAATAGTATAGAAATTTAAAATTTGTAACCCGATTCGTGAAAGTGCATTTTATGTTATAAAAAATAGCATATAAATTTACTAATTGCACGATTTTTTTGTAACTTGCACGAAAAATATAGGTTAATAGAAACTATTTTTAAGTGGGTCATAAGGAGGAAAAATGTTTAAAATTCATTCAGAATATAAGCCAACAGGAGACCAACCACAAGCAATAGATCACTTAGTAAATGGAATAAATGAAGGTAAGAAATTCCAGACATTACTTGGAGTTACAGGTTCTGGTAAAACTTTCACAATGGCAAATATAATTGAAAGAACACAAAAACCAACACTTGTTTTAGCACACAACAAAACTCTAGCAGGACAACTTTATTCCGAATTCAAAGAGTTTTTTCCAGAAAATAGAGTTGAATACTTTGTATCTTATTACGATTATTATCAACCCGAAGCATATATAGCCTCTTCAGACACATATATAGAAAAAGATGCATCCATTAATGATGAAATAGATAAATTACGTCACTCAGCGACAGCATCACTTTTTGAAACAAGAGATGTAATAGTAGTTGCATCAGTTTCTTGTATATATGGTTTGGGAGATCCTATTGATTATGAAAATATGATTGTATCATTACGTCCAGAAATGGAAATAGATAGAACAAAAGTAATGAAAAAATTAGTAAATATGCAATATACAAGAAATGAGATGGATTTTAAAAGAGGAACTTTTAGAGCAAAAGGAGATATACTAGAAATATTCCCTTCAAACCAAGAAGAAACTGCAATAAGAGTAGAGTTTTGGGGAGATGAAATTGAAAAAATTTCTGAAATAAATCCATTAACTGGAAAATCAACAGCTACAAGAGAACATGTTATGATATATCCAAACTCTCACTATGTAACAAGTAGAGATAAATTAGATAGAGCACTTACAACAATAGAAGAAGAGATGGAAAAACAAGTAGCATATTTTACAGAAAATAAAAAATTAATAGAAGCCCAACGTATTGAAGAAAGAACAAATTTCGACATTGAAATGCTTAAAGAAACTGGATTTTGTCAGGGTATAGAAAACTATTCTAGGCATATAAGTGGTAGAGAAGCAGGAAGTCCACCATACACTTTATTCGATTATTTTCCTGATGATTATTTACTACTAATAGATGAATCACATGCTACAATCCCACAAGTAAGAGCAATGTATAATGGTGATAGAGCAAGAAAAGAATCTTTAGTAAACTATGGTTTTAGATTACCATCAGCATTTGATAATAGACCACTAAAATTTGAAGAATTTGAAGAAAGAATTAATCAATGTGTTTTTGTTAGTGCAACACCTGCTGATTATGAAAAAGAACATAGTAAGAAAAATGTAGTAGAACAAATTATACGTCCAACAGGACTTTTAGATCCAAAAATAGAAGTAAAACCAACTGAAAATCAAATAGATGATTTAATGAATCAAATTGATATTCAAGTAGAAAAAGGTGATAGGGTACTTGTAACAACCCTTACTAAAAAAATGGCTGAAGACTTAACAGCTTATTTAAGAAATGCTGGTATACGTGTACGATATATGCACTCTGAAATAAAAGCACTAGAAAGAATGGAAATAATTAGAGATTTACGTATAGGAGAATTTGATGTATTAGTTGGAATAAATCTTTTAAGAGAAGGTTTAGATATTCCAGAAGTTTCATTAGTTGCAATACTTGATGCTGATAAAGAAGGCTTCCTTCGTTCAGAACGTTCTTTAATACAAACAATTGGTCGTGCAGCTAGAAATACAGAAGGTAGAGTTATCATGTATGCAGATGAATTAACAGATTCAATGGAAAAAGCAATTACAGAAACAAATAGAAGAAGAAAAATCCAAGAGCAATACAATTTAGATCATGGAATAACTCCTCAAACAATAAAAAAATCAGTTAGAGATGTTATTAAAGCAACAATTGTTGAAGATATACAAAGCAAATATAATATTAGCAAAGATGAAAGTATTGAAGATATTATTTCTAAACTTACAGATGAAATGCTTAAATATGCTCAAAGTATGGAATTTGAAAAAGCAGCAGAATTAAGAGATAAAATTAAAGAATTAGAAGATATGAAGTAAAACTAAACACCCCAGCCACTAATTAATTGTAGCTGGGGTGTGAAACTCTTTAATACATCATTTCCATTTTTTTCAGTTTATCGTCAAAATACCCTCCTAAAGCCTTTGAAATCAGCGATATAGCGAATATTATGATAATACAACCAAAAACACAACCAATAATGCCGAAAATGTTACTTATTACCAAAACTAACGGATATGCTATAAAAAACAACATAGCATAATACCAAACATCCGCACTGCTAAGTATAATATAGCTCAGCTTATTTCTGTCAGTGATTAGTTTGTTCCGTTCAATTGCCTCTATACTTTTAAAAAGCAGTATCACTCCAATGGCAACCCCAAGCCAAAGCTTTGTTATTACCAAAGGTACATCAAAAAGCAGTAAAAACATTGCAATAACTATCACAGGAATTGCAACTTTCTTTTTGAACTTCAGGTATCTCTCACTATCTGTTGCAAGACCTATCAAAGTTTCTTTGAGTTTCATTTCCATAATATGCTCCTTTCAATATTGATTGAGATGTAAAATCACCAGTTACGTAGTCCCTAAGGGGCTGTTTATAAAAACTTAAATATAAATAATTATATCATAATTGCTACATAAAAACAACAGTTAACATAAATATTAAGAACAGAAGAGTCACTTTTAACATATTTAATCGGCTCGTCTTTGTTCGTTGCGCCGATTTTGTATAGCAAAATCGTGTGCAAAATGAGCATAAGCTGTTATTTAGTAGGAAGTGCAGAGCGCTTTCCTACTAAATAACAAAAGACTGCTTCTTGTTAAGAAGCAATCTTTCTATTTTGGGTATAAGAATTTCTCAATTCGTTTAGTCTTTTTAAATCAAAATATCCTGCTGGGCAAAATTCCAGTCCCAAGCAAGTTCCGATGTAACCTCAATAATATTTCTGTCAAAAAGACGTTCCAACATGTTCCAATATACATTAGCAGTTTCTTCCAAAATATCTTGAGGAAGAACTGGCGGTTTCTTGAGAGAATTATTCCATTTAAGGTTACTACGCACATACCTTTTGATAATGTGTTTATCCAAACTTGGTTGAGGTCTTCCAACCTGATAACTTTTTACGTTCCAAAACCTGCATGTATCAGGAGTGAACGCTTCCGAAATAATGACTAATTTGCGTTTTCCACTGTAAACATCTGAAACAGTTCCAAATTCAAGTTTCGCATCTGCAATAATGATTCCTCTTTGAATAGCATAGCTGTGTGCATATTTATATGCTTTAATTGAAGTATCACGAATAGCTGTTGCAACAGAAAATGCGAGAGCGTATAAACATTTCTTTTGTTCTTTATCAAGATCAACATTTTCAATCAAATATTTTTTAATAACATCAATTGAATCTGCAAAAGAAATGTTGATATCAGGTTGATTAGCTTTACCTTTTATCGAAGGAGTATAAATTGGTCTTAAGAGCATTTGAGAATCTTTTAGATCTTTAGGAAGAACATTACCATACATATTATTATGTTCTCTGTATGCATTCCAGCTTTCAGATTCTTCTACATAATATCCTCTTACAATACACTCCAAAGGAATAGGATCAAACTCTTTAACCACAACCATTCTGCCAGAAAACTTCTCATCGATTCCAAATTTCATCAGAGAAGAAGAGTCACTTGCAATAATAGTGCTTTGAACAACACCTGCCTTTTCCAAAAGGTTCATCCAATTGTTAGACAGTTGATTCAGAACAACTCCTTTAAGTGGGATTTCATCAGAAAAGATGATATCATCAATAGAGAATTTGTCTGTCCGTTCAATAAATCTTAGATGCGGGAAATCAGAATTTGAATAGATATTACTGGTTTCCTCTTCACGAATGAGTTTCAGGGGCATAATTTTCTACCATCCTTTTCTTATTTTGTATTCCCAAATTTTCTTTATTGTAATGTACTAATAAAGATATACATTATATAAATATATATTTGAGTTTCAATATTATATCACAAAGTTATTAGTTTGTCTATTAGTAAATTCCATAAATTAACTTATGTATATTTTCAAAAAACAGTATACAAACTTTTGTTTTTGTGATATAATAGGAACACTTTTTGAAAATTACAACAAACACTATCTTAGTAGTAAATTTATCTATAATTTAGAGGAGTGAAAAATGAACGATAAAATTATTATTAAAGGTGCAAAAGTGCACAATTTAAAAAATATTAATTTAGAAATTCCAAAAAATAAATTGGTAGTTGTTACAGGGCTTTCTGGTTCAGGAAAGTCTTCACTTGCGTTTGATACCATTTATGCAGAAGGCCAAAGAAGATATGTCGAAAGTTTATCATCATATGCAAGACAATTTCTAGGAATGATGGAAAAGCCTGATGTAGAAAGTATAGAAGGACTTTCACCAGCCATTTCAATAGATCAAAAAACAACTTCCAAAAACCCCCGTTCAACAGTTGGTACTGTTACAGAAATATACGATTTTTTACGTTTACTTTATGCAAGAATTGGTGTACCTTATTGTCCAAAATGTGGAAGAAAAATAGAAAAACAATCTATAGATCAAATAGTTGATAGTGTTTTATCTTTTGAACAAGGTACAAAAATTCAAATATTAAGTCCAATTGTAAGAGCAAAAAAAGGAGAATACACAAAACTTTTAGAAGATATGCAAAAAGAAGGTTTTGTTAGAGTCAAAATAGATGGACAAACATATGAGCTATCTGATGATATTGAATTAGATAGAAACAAAAAACACAATATCGATATAATAGTTGATAGATTAGTTGTTAAAGAAGAAATTAGAAATAGATTAGCAGAATCTATTGAAACAGCAATGAAACATTCAAATAGTTTAGTAAAAGTAGATGCTGGTTCTCAAGGAGAATTTTTATTTAGCAGTAACTATGCATGTCCAGATTGCAATATTAGCTTTGAAGAATTATCACCAAGAATGTTTTCATTTAATAACCCTATGGGAGCATGTCCAGATTGTTCTGGTATAGGATTCTTAATGAAAATGGACGAAGATTTAATTGTCCCAGATAAAACAAAAACATTATATGATGGTGTAAAAGCATTTGGTTCTAGTACTCTAAAAAAAGGTGATACTATGGCAAAAATGTATTTCGAAAGCATTGGTAAACATTATGGTGTTGATATAAAAAATAAACCAATAAAAAAATTACCAAAAGAATTCATGGAAAAAATACTTTATGGTACAGGTGATGAAGAAATTGATTTCGAATATTCCTCTTCAGCTGGAGTACGAAAGTTTACTCAAGCCTTTGAAGGAGTATTACCAACTCTTGATAGAAGATATAGAGAAACAAAATCTGATGGTATGAGACAATTTTACGAGCTATATATGAGTAATAGCCCATGTTATACATGTAATGGCGCAAGATTAAAAAAAGAAGTTTTATCTGTAAAAGTTGGAGATAAAAATATTAGTGAAATTACAGATTTATCTATTATAAAATTAAAAGAATATTTAAGTAATCTAACACTTAGTAAAACAGATAAAATGATTGCAGATGTAATTTTAAAAGAAATAATTGTACGTTTGCAATTCTTAACAGATGTTGGGCTTGAATATCTTACTCTTTCTAGAAGTGCAGGTACATTATCTGGTGGAGAAGCACAACGTATTAGGCTTGCTACTCAAATTGGTTCTGGATTATCAGGAGTATTGTATATATTAGATGAACCAAGTATTGGTCTTCATCAAAGAGATAATGATAGACTTTTAGCTACAATGAAAAAATTACGTGATTTAGGAAATACTCTTGTTGTTGTTGAACATGATGAAGATACTATGTATGCTGCTGATCAAATTATAGATATTGGACCTGGTGCAGGTGTTCATGGTGGTAATGTTATTGCACAAGGAACAGCTGAAGAAATCAAAAATATTGAAACTTCTATAACAGGCAAATATTTAAGTGGAAGAGAAAAGATATCAATTCCAAATAAAAGAAGAAAATCTAATGGAAAATGTCTTGAAATTGTAAAAGCAACAGAAAATAATTTAAAAGATATTACTGTAAAAATTCCTTTAGGTGTATTCAACTGTGTAACTGGAGTTTCTGGTTCAGGAAAATCAACTTTAGTAAATGAAGTTTTATACAAAAACTTAGCAAAAGAAATAAATAGATCTACTGAAAAACCAGGAAAATGTAGTAAAATAAAAGGAATTGAAAATATAGATAAAATAATAAATATAGATCAATCTCCAATTGGTAGAACTCCACGTTCAAATCCAGCAACTTATACTGGTGTCTTTGATATAATTAGAGAAATATTTGCAGAAACAAATGAAGCGAAAATGAGAGGATATCAAAAAGGAAGATTTAGTTTTAATGTTCCTGGTGGTAGATGTGAAGCTTGTCAAGGTGATGGAGTATTAAAAATAGAAATGAACTTTCTGCCAGATATTTATGTACCTTGTGAAGTATGTAAAGGAACAAGATACTCTAGAGAAACATTAGAAGTTAAATATAAAGGAAAAAGCATTTCAGATGTCTTGGAAATGACAGTTGAAGAAGCATTAGAATTTTTTAATAATATTCCTCGTATTAAAACAAAAATTCAAACATTAGCAGATGTTGGGTTAAACTACATAAAACTTGGACAACCTTCAACAACATTATCTGGTGGTGAAGCACAAAGAGTAAAACTTGCTACTGAGCTTTCTAAAAGAGCTACTGGAAAAACATTATACATCTTAGATGAACCTACAACAGGGCTTCATATTGCAGATGTTCATAGATTAGTAGACATTTTACAAAGACTTGTAGATACTGGAAATACAATACTTGTAATTGAACACAATTTAGATTTAATAAAAACAGCAGATCATATTATAGATTTAGGACCTGAAGGTGGAGAAAAGGGTGGAGAAGTAATTGCAATTGGTACACCTGAGCAAATTTGTAAAAATGATAAATCTTACACTGGCTCATTCTTAAAAAAATATTTAGATATATAAAATATAAAAGTGAAATTTAAGAACAATCCTTAAATTTCACTTTTTCTCTTAAATAGTATCTATTTAAACAATACTTTTTATTTATAAAAATAAGTATTAAGTAAAGCTTAAAAAGTCACTACTTAAAAACTAGTTTTTTGATGTTTCATTATTATTATTGTTTTTGTTATTATTTGAGTTATTATTTCCTTTTGATTGATTATTTTTCTTTGACATCTTAGAAAGCACCTCCTTTGATAAGAATTATTATTTACTAATTTTTTCAAAATATACATTTAATTTTTGTATTGAAGAAATAACATAATTTTGATATAATGCATAAAGTATATAAATAAAAATAAAAGCGGGGAATATATGGAAAACATTGTAATCGGAATAGAAGGATTAGTTGGAGCAGGAAAAACTAGTATTTGTAGAGAACTTATAAAAGAAATTCCAAACACAATTTTATTAAATGGTGGAAATTTATATAGAGCAATAGTATATAGCATGATTCAAAATGGTAGTAAACTTGAAGAGTTAAAAAAACAAGGTCATAAATTAGATATAAAAGAAATGATGGATTTATTTAAAATTCAAATAAAAATTGAAAATAATGAAACAATAATATATATAAACAACAAAAAAGTTGATGAAGATGCAATACAATCTAAAGAAGCTTCACTTGCAGTTTCTACAATTGGTGGAAGCGCAGATAATAAAAATCTATTTAACTTTGCCAAAAATTTAATTGATAATTTAAAAGAAAATCATAATGTAATTGTTTCTGGAAGAAGTGTAATGAAAATATATCCTGAATGCAATTATCACTTTTTTATTGTTGCAGATTTAGAAGAAAGAGTAAAAAGAAAATGTACACAATACAATAATACAGAAACAGCAAATGAAATTAAAGAAAATATAATAAAAAGAGATTCTCTTCAAAAAGAAGCTGGTTTTTATGAATATAGTCCTATTACTGTTGAAATAGATGTAACAAACTGTAACTCAGTTTTAGAATCAACAAAAAAAGTTTTAGGTGAACTTAAATTACCAGAATTAATTTAAGTAAATGTATAAAAAATTAAAGGAGGTGTAGTATGGATTACATAAATGAAAAATTATTAGAATTCAATAATTATTTAAAGGGAAGAAAAGTAGCTATTATTGGTTTAGGTGTTAGTAACATTCCATTAATAGATTATTTGCATGACTATAAGTCAAATGTTACAATTTTTGATGGAAGAGAAATTGATAATATAGAAAAATGCACTTTAGATAAAATTGTAAATTATGGAATGAAATTTTATTTCGGAAAAAACTACTTAGAAAATTTAATTGGTTTTGATATAATCTTTCGTTCACCTAGCTGTCTTCCAACAACTCCAGAACTTATAGAAGAAGCAAAGCGTGGAGCAATTATTACAACAGAGGTTGAAATGGTTATTGAACTTGCTCCTTGTCTTGTAATTGGAGTAACTGGAAGTGATGGAAAAACTACTACTACAACTTTAATTCATGAAATTTTAAAAGAAGATGGTTATACATGTTATTTAGGCGGAAATATCGGTATACCATTATTTACTAAAATAAAAAATATGCTACCTGAAGATATAATTATTCTTGAGTTAAGTAGTTTTCAATTAATGAATATGAAAATAAGTCCTAAAATATCAGTAATTACAAATATTACTCCAAATCATTTGAATGTTCACAGTGATATGGAAGAATATATAGATGCAAAGAAAAATATTTTCAAACATCAAGATAAAGAAGGACTATTAATTCTAAATTATGATAATGAAATTACAAGAAAATGTTTTGAAGAAGCACCAGGAAAAGCAATATATTTCAGTAGTAAAAATAAAATACCTGATGGATATATTTACGATTCAGAAGATGGCAAAATTAAAATATGTGAAAATGGATTAAGAAAACATGTTTTTGATACAAGAAATATGAAACTTCGTGGCGTTCATAACTTTGAAAATGCTTGTTCTGCAATAATAGCAACAAAAGATTTAGTTAAAAAAGAAACTATAGATAAAGTTTTATCAGAATTTAAGGGAGTAGAGCATAGATTAGAATTAATAAAAGAAACAAAAAATAGAATAAAATGGTATAACGATTCTGTAAGTTCTAGCCCTACAAGAACAATGGCTGGTCTTAATGCTTTTGCATTAAAAAATATTATTTTAATTGCAGGTGGTTATGACAAAAATTTAGATTATACGGTTTTGGGAAAACCCATTGTAGATAATTGTAAAGCTTTAATTTTACTTGGTCAAACATCCAATAAAATTGAAAAAGCAGTAAAACAAGAACTTAAAAAAACTAAAAAAGATTTAGAAATATATAAATGTAAATCTTTATACCAAACTGTACAAACTGCAAATCAATTAGCCAAAAACGGTGACATTGTATTATTTTCTCCAGCTAGTGCAAGTTTTGATATGTTTAAGAACTTTGCAGAAAGAGGAGAAATATTTAAGCAATATGTAAAAGAGATAGTAAAATAAATTATTATTTATTGTATTATTCTTTTTACTCATGTATTTTGATAATAACTTTTCTTCATTCAAAGTTCTCGGTAATCCGCCATATTTTAAAGTAGAATTAAATCTTTAAAGAAAAC
>CAORJJ010000052.1:0-738 GCA_948517135.1 uncultured Clostridia bacterium
AAATTATTATAATTGAAAATAATAGTGAAAAACAAGAAACATTTGATTACTATGAAAAAATTAGTAAAAATGAAAAGATAAAAATTTTAAACTATGATGAAAATAAAGAATTTAATTATTCATCTTTAATTAATTTTGGAGTACAAAATTCAGATGGAGACTATATATTACAATTAAATAATGACACTAAATTATTAACAAAGGATTGGCTTGAGTTATTTATAGGATATGCTCAAAATAAAGAAATTGGGGCAATAGGTGCAAGACTTTATTATGAAGATAAAACAATGCAACATGCAGGAATTATAGTTGGACTTTCTGGAATTGCTGGAAATGCTTTAGTAAACTTGCCATATGGAGAACATGCATATTTTGGACGTGAATCAGCAACAAGAAATGTGTCAGCAGTTACTGGTGCCTGCCTATTTTGCAGAAGAAATCTTTATGAAGAAGTTCGGATTTATGGATGAAGTAAATTTTAAAGTAGCATTTAATGATGTTGATTTTTGTCTAAAATTAATTGAAAAAGGGTATAGAAATTTATACAATCCATATATAGAATTAATGCATTATGAATCAAAGTCTAGAGGATACGAATATTCAAGAGAAAAGGAAGAAAGATTTAATAAAGAATGCAATAATTTTAAAGAAAAGTGGGAAAGTTTTATAAAAAAAGGAGACCCATATTACAACAAAAATTTTACTTTAGAAACATGTAATTATGATATAAATATTAAT
>CAORJJ010000052.1:748-14634 GCA_948517135.1 uncultured Clostridia bacterium
CCATTGCGGCGTCATACGAAAGGAGAAGATATGGAGAAAAAGAAAAATCTGACTTTAAAAATTTTTGAAATATTAGAAAATTTTGGACTATGGATTCTAGAAAAAATACATTTAGGTAAGCTTGCAAATTTATATAGAGAACATATTGAAGGAATGAGGTATTTAATTTGTGGGGGATTATCTACTGTTGTAAATATTGTATCTTATATATTAGGTAGCTATTTTATATTTAGTGGAATTGCAGATGAACATTTAAAAGTAAATATAAGTGAAATTTTTGCTTTTGTAGTTGCATTAATTTTTGCATATTGGGTTAATAAAACAATTGTTTTTGAGAGTAAATGTGAGAATGCAAAAGCTTTAATAAAAGAAATATTTTCATTTACAGTTTGTAGAATTTTTACAGAAATAATAAGTATAGGAATGATGAATTTTGCAGTATATGCAAATATAAATGATATACTTATGAAAGTAGTAGCTAACATAGTTGTAATCATTTTAAATTTTATTTTAAGTAAAATACTAATTTTTAAGAAAACAAAATAGGACTAATAATATTTGGGGAGTCTAAATGAGTTTATGAAATTAAGAAAAGATAATAAAAAAGTAAAATATGTTGTAAAGAAAAATACTGTTAGTGAAGAAAATGAAAAAAGTAATATTATAGAAGAAATATATAAAGCTTCTACTGATAATGGAATTGTAAATTTAGAGAAAAAATTGTGTTATCAATATGAAGAAGATGACGAAAAATGTCAGGTAGAAGAACAAGAAATTGAAAATAAAGAAGAAGTTGTAAGTGAAGAAGTCAAAGTTGATGATGTAAAAAAAGAAAAGAAAAAATTTACTGAAAATATAGTTATAAAAAAGATTATAAGTGCGTATAAAGCAGTTTTTTCCCATCCTGAAGATATAGAAAAAAGTTTTTTTGATTGGCTTGATTCAGGAAAAAAATTTGCATTTTTAACTGCACTAATTGTAGGAATTATAACACATATAACATTTTTAACTGAAATGATTATGAGCCCAGATGGATTATGGAATTCAATTTGCTATTTTGAAGCAGATAATTGGGAAGCATCTCTTGGAAGATGGGGGTTATTTTTTGCAAATAAAATAGTAAATAATTTAGCAATTCCAAATCTTACAGGAGTTGTAGCAATTGTATTAATTTCAATATCAGCAATGTTTATTGTAGATATTTTAAAATTAAAAAATAAAATAACCATATTTATTGTATCAAGTGCAATGGTAGTTTCACCAGCACTTAGTGGAACACTACTTTATATGTATACATCTGTTGCATATTGTTTAGCAATGATTTTATCTGTTTTAACTGTAAAATTAATATTTAAAGAAAAATATAAAATTTTTAATTTAATTTTTGCAATTGCAATTTTTACTTTTTCACTTGGAATATATCAAAGTTATATTGGAGTTACAGTAGGTTTAACTGTAATTAGATTAATAAGAGATTTATATGATAAGAATGTAAAAATAAAATGGTTTTTTATTCATGGAATAATGATGTGTGTAATTGTAATAGTAGGTGGAATGTTATATTCTCATATTACAGAAAATGTTTTAGAAAAAATGCAATTAACAGCTTCTTCATATAAAGGAATGGAAAATATAAACATTCAAAATACATTAGATTCACTAGATAAAAGCATTCCAAAAATATATGAAGAATTTAAGGCATTTTATTTTGAAGATAGTATAGTTGTTAATTCAAACTATTCAAGACAAGAATTTTATAAATTAATGTTTTTAGTAGCAATTATTTTAGAACTTATATTAATTATTAAATCAGGAGTATGGAAAAATCCATTTAGAATAATATTTATAATATTATTGAATGTTATTTTACCAGTAGCATTAAATGTTATTTTGTTATTAACAACAGAAACTAGTATATATTTATTAACATGCAGTCAATTACTTTTAGTAATACCATTATTGGCAATGATATGTGAAATGTCAGGCAAAAAATTTACTTATATATTCAAATGGGGAGCAATAATAAGTATGTTTTTAGTAGTATTTACTTATTATTTAGCTGATAATTGCTCATATATGGCACTAAAATTGACTTATAATCAAGCATATAGTACAAGCATAAGAATAATGGACAGAATGGAAGAGACAGAAGGATATTCTCCAGATAAACCAGTTATGATTGCAGGAGTAGTTTATCATAATGGACCTCAATTTTTTAGAAACTCAAATATATATTTATATACATTAGGAACAATATTTGATCTTTCTGCTTTTCATGCAACTTATAGTGGAATGGAAGGTACATGGACTCAATTTTTAGGAAACTTTTTAGGAATGAAAATTCATTACTGTAATGAAACAAGTTACAATGATGTTATAAATTCAGAAGAATTTAAAGAAATGGGGATTTTTCCAGCCCCAAATTCATGTAAAGAAATATATGGAATAATGGTAGTAAAATTATCAGATACTCCACCAATGCCATAACTTAAAAAATATCTTAATATTGTTTGAAAATTTAGGAATATATGTTATAATGATAACGATTATTTTAGGATAAAATTAAAAATAATGTCTTTTTTGCAAGAATAAAGTCGATGCAAAGAAAAGGAAAGGATTAAAAATATGGATAAAGTAGCAGTATTAATACCATGTTATAATGAATCAAAAACTATAAAAAAGGTTGTAGAAGATTTCAAAAAAGAATTACCAGAAGCAACTATATATGTTTATGATAATAATTCAAAAGATGAAACAGATAAAATAGCAAGAGAAGCTGGAGCAATTGTTAAATATGAAACTAGACAAGGAAAAGGTAATGTAATAAGAACTATGTTTAGAGAAATCGATGCAGAAGTTTATGTTATGGTTGATGGAGATGATACATATCCAGCAGAAAGTGCAAGAGAAATGGTAAATGCAGTTTTAGAAGAAAATGTTGATATGGTTATAGGAGATAGATTATCTTCTACATATTTTACAGAAAACAAAAGACCATTTCACAATGTAGGAAATGTTACAGTTAGAGCATTAATAAATAGAATATATAAGAGTGATATAAGAGATGTTATGACAGGACTTAGAGCTTTTAGTTATAAGTTTGCAAAAACATTTCCAGTTATGTCTAAAGGTTTTGAATTAGAAACTGAGATGACAATTCATTGTTTAGATAAAAATTTAAAAGTAAAAAATGTAATTATTGAGTATAGAGATAGACCTGCTGATAGTCCATCTAAATTAAATACAATTCCAGATGGAATTAGAGTAATAAAAACTATATTTGGTTTCTATAAAAACTATAAACCATTAAATTTCTTTACATTAGTATCACTTATTATGGCTGTTGCTGGACTTGTATTCTTTATACCAGCTGTTATCGAGATGTTTAAAGGTGGAGAAATAAGAGTACCATCAATTATTATAAGTATGTTACTTTTTGTATGTACACTTCAATCAATATTCACTGGTCTAACTTTAGATAATATTATAAAAAATGCAAAACAGAACTTCGAAATGAGATTAATAGATTGTGAAAGAGAACTAAAAGATAGAACAAAATAAAGGAAGGATAAAAAACAAATGAGCTTAGTAAAAGTATCAATAGTTGTACCAATCTACAACCTAGAAAAATATATACCAAGATGCTTAGATGCACTTGTAAATCAAACTTTAGAAGATATTGAAATTATTTGTGTTAATGATGGCTCAAAAGATTCTGCACCTGAAATTATAGAAGATTACAAAAAAAGATATCCAAATAAAGTAAAAACATTTCATAAAGAAAATGGTGGAGAATGGTCTGCAAGAACTTATGGGTTAAAACAAGCAACAGGAGAATATGTTGGATTTATTGATAGTGATGATATTCCAGAAGTTACTTGGGCAGAAAAATTATATAATGCTGCAAAAGCAAATGATGCAGATATAGCATTTTGTGGTTACGATAGAGTAGATTTAGAAACAGGAAAAACTGTTGCAACAGAAATGACACAATATGGAACAATGAATAAAGAGGTTGATTGGAATGATGACTTTATTGTTTATGCAAATCCTTCATTATGGAATAAAATATATAAATTAGAAAAAGTTAAACATTTGGAATTCCTACCATTTAGAGGATGTAATGATACATTATTCTTAATTCATAGTTATATGGATGGAGTAAAAAAATTAACATTTATTCCAGATGTTTTATATCATTACTATTTACGTTCAAGCTCACAAATACATTCTTTAAATTCAAGAGATATTGAAAATTTAAAAAAATATTTACTTGTAACAAAAGAACATAGTATAAAAATAGGAAAATATGATGAATATAAAGAAACTTTGGCTAGTATGGCATTTTTACATTTAGCTATTTCATGGGCATTTATGCTTTCATATGATAAATCAGTAAAAATGAATGAAGCTCTAAAGGATATTATAAAATATTTAACTGAAAATTTTCCAGAGTGGAAAAATTGTAAACATTACAAAATTTCACATTGTTTTCCAAAAGGACTTAAATTTATATGTATTTGGGGAGTTCATTTCTTTTATAGAATACATTTGCCAATAGTATATATTTGGGTAAATAGATTTTTAATGGATATAGTTAAGCTTGAAGTGAAATGGTAGAAGTTTGAAAATAATTATCATCTGCCTAGCAATATAATAATTATTTTCAAAATTAATTTATAATTAAAAGGAAAGATTATGAGATTTACTGAAAAAATTAATAAAGGTTATGAAATTGCTTTAGAGAAAATTAAATTTTTTATAAATAAAGATAATTTTACAAAAATAAAAGTTATTTTAGTTTGTATTTTTGCCTGTATGTTATCAATAGCATGTGAATATACATATTTTAGAAGAATATATCCTGAATATATTTCTAAGGTAAGAATGATAATAGTAGCTATTATTTTGGCATTTATAGGTATACATTTCGTATTTAGAATTTCAAAGATGTATGAATTTATACATAAACATAGGTACAAAATTGCTTGTGCCTTTTTGTTGTTTGTAATGGCATTCAAATTATCAGGTTCATCAATTACAATTTTAAATGGTATTGTACAAAATCAAAATGATGATAGAAAATATCATACTATACTTGGAAGTCCAAGAAGAATTAGAACTGATGAATGGGCAACTTCAACAACATATATCTTATCACAAAGTCAAACAGAAACTCCATTTAAGTATTTTTCAGATGTACTAAGAGGAACAGATACAGATATGTTTTCAGTTTCTAATAGTCCAGTTGCTGATATTTTAATGCTTGGTAGACCATTTCAAATTGGATTTATGCTATTTGGAAATAATGTTGGATTTAGTTTTTATTGGTATATACGTTTGGTAGCAATGCTTCTTGGCTCTTATGAACTTTGTTTAATTTTAACTAAAAGAAATAAAAAAGTTTCACTTTGTGGAATGTTGGTTATAACTTTTTCAGCAGCAGTACAATGGTGGTATTGTATGGATACACTTATATGGGGACAAATTGCTATTGTTCTTATAGATAAATTTATGAATGCTGAAAAGAAAAGAACAAAATATTTGTGTGCTTTAGGAATACTTATTGCAGGACTTTCATATGTATTTGTATTTTATCCAGCATGGCAATTATCTTTTGGATATTTATTTTTAGCATTAGTTATTTGGATTTTAATAAAAAATATAAAATATGGAAATTACAAATTTACAGTTCATGATGTTGTAGTAATATTAGTTACTATTGTTTGTATTGGGCTATTACTTGCAAGATGGTATAGTATGTCAAAAGATACTTTTGTTGCTGAAATGAATACTGATTATCCAGGAGAAAGACAAGAAATAGGTGGTGGTGCATTAAATAATTATGCATATTTTTATAACATATTCTTCCCTAAAGAAGAGTTCTTAAATCCATGTGAATTTGCATCAATGCTATCATTTTTCCCAATACCTATGTTACTTGGACTAGTATATGTTTTAAGAAATAGAAAAGATTTACATTTCTGGATTCCAATGCTTGTAGTTGCAGGATTTTTAAGTATTTGGTGTGTATATGGTTTCCCAGCTTGGCTTGCAAACTTAACTAAAATGTCAATGACAACTGCTGGAAGAGTTACAATACCACTTGGAACAGCATGTATTTATATGTTAATTTATTTAATGGGTAATTTTAAAGAAAAAGATAAATTATTAAATAAAAAATTAACATATGTTTTAGCTCCAATTCTTACTTTATATATTGCCTATAAAGCAAAATCAACAATTGGATATCAAGATATATTTCCATATTTGGATGATAGATTTAAAATGCTATTTGCAGGAGAAATCTTTTTAGTAGCAATATTTGGAATATTAAATATTAATAATGAAAAAATTAGAAATTATACTATATATGGATTGATTGTAATAGCTTTTATGTCAGGTTTAACAGTAAATCCAGTTATAAGTACAACAAACATTTTTTATACAAAACCAGTTGCAATCAAAATGAATGAAATAAAAGCTCAGGAGCCAAATGCATTATGGGTAGTAAATGATTATGATGAAGCTGGTAATGGTGGATGGCATTTAAACGATTATCCAGTAGCATCAGGAATTAAGGTATTAAATTCAACAGCTGTATATCCAAATTTAGAAATGTTTGAAACCTTGCTTGGAGAGAAAGGAAAGGAAAAAAGAACAATATATAATAGATATGCTCATATAAATTTAAGAATAGTAGATACTCCAACAGATATCGATTTAATAGCAGCAGATAGCCTAATACTTTATTTGAATTATAAAGATTTATCAAAACTAGGAGTTAAATATATTCTTACAAAAGATAATCTTAATGAAGAGAAATTTAGTGAGAAATTCTATGAAGAAATATACAATGAAGATAATATGTATATATATCAAGTAATGGAAGGTAAATAAGTAAATGAAAGAGAAAAAAGTCGCTGTAATAATGTCAACTTATAATGGAGAGAAATTTATTAAAGAACAACTAGATTCGATATTAACTCAAACTTATAAAAATTTTGAAATTGTTGTTAGAGATGATGGATCATCAGATAATACAGTAAATATTATTAAAGAATATCAAAAAAATCATAAAAATATAACATTACATGAAGGAAAAAACTTAGGATTTGTTAAGAGTTTTTTTGAGTTGTTAAAACTTGCAGATGCAGATTATTATTCATATGCAGATCAGGATGATATTTGGCTTGAAAATAAAATCGAACTTGCAGTAAATGCTTTAAATGAGTTAGATGATTCAAAGCCTAATATGGTATTTGGAAATTCAGATTATTATGATGAGAACATGAAATTTATTGGACATGGAGAAAAAGATAAAAAATACTCATTTTTAAAATCTTTATTTGCATGTTGCGGTCAAGGAATGACAATGACAGTAAATAAAGTAACAAGAGATATGATTATTGAAAACAATCCAAAAACATGTTTTTTCCATGATTGGTGGACATACATATTATGTATGGGACTTGGAAATGTTGCTTACAATAATGTAACAACAGTAAAATATAGAAGAAGAAAAGAAAATGCAACTTCTGAAGGTCAAGGATATTTTAGATTACTTATTTGGAGAGTAAAAAACCTAATATTAAATGATGGAATGCAAGATATAAAACAACAAATGACAAATTTTAAAGAATATTATTATTATCAATTATCATCTGAAAATAGAGCAATTTTAGATGTATTTTCAACAGAGGAATATAACTTAGAAAATGCATTTAAAAAAGCATTTTATCCAAAAAGAATTAGAAACAGACTTGTTGATGATTTTATGATAAGAATAGTATTTTTAATGGGAGTATTATAATGGATTCAGAAAAAAAGTTATTTTTAAAGAACTTTATTTGGAATAGTTTAGGAACTGGAATAAATTCATTTAATTCATTGTTTTTCTTAATTATAGTAACAAGAGTAAATGATATTCAAACAGCAGGCATATTTTCTATTGCATATGCTACTGCAACAATTCTTTATACTTTAGCTATGTATTCTGGTAGATTATGCCAAGTAACAGATATAAAAAATAAAATAAAAGATAAAGATTATATTGTAACAAGAGTTATAACATGTATAGTAATGCTTATAGGAGGAGCGGGATTTCTTGCTATAAAACAATATAGTGGATTTAAAACAACAATTTTTGCATTACTTGCAATTTTTAAAGGATTAGAAGCATTTTCTGATATTTTGTATGGAGTAATGCAAAAAAATGATTTATTATATAAATCAGGTCAATCTTTAAGTTTAAAAGGTTTTATAGGAATTGCAGGATTCTTAATTGTTGATTTAATTACAAGAGATTTGAGACTAGCATGTCTTTCTGTTATATTAGTAAATATTGCTATTTTAATAGTATTTGATTATTTTATGATATCAAAGAAATTAATAAATTCAGAAGAGAAAATAAGCAAGGATAATGTATTATCAATTATAAAAAGTGAATTTTTTGTTTTTGTAAATTCATTTGCTGGAATATACATATTAAATGCACCTAAATATGCAATAGATAATTTTTTAACAGAAGATATACAAGCAATTTACGGATACATAATGATGCCAGCTACTGTAATGACATTATTTACACAATTTATAGTAATGCCATTTTTAGGAAAACTTAAAGATATGTATGAAAAAAATGAATTAAAAGAAATTGAAAAAGTTACTTTAAAAATTAAGCTAATAGTTATTGCTTTTGGAGCATTTGCAGTGTTAGCAGCATTTTTACTAGGTCCAGAATTCTTAGGACTAATATATGGATTAGATTTAACTGCATATAGAATGAACTTGTGTGTAATTATTGGTTCATATATATTTTATGCAATTTCATATATAAACTTAGTAACTTTAACAACAATTCGTCATACATTTATACAGTTTGTTATTTATGTAATTTCAATGATAGTAGCCTTTTTAGGTTCAAATATTTTAGTTGGGAATTTGAATTTTGGTATAAATGGTGCGACTTTCTCATGTACAACAACACTTGCTTTTCAATTTGTTTTATATACAATAGCAACTAAAGTAATAATGTATAAAGAAAAAAATAAATTAAAGGTAGAATAATTAAACAAAAGAATTATAATAAAAATGTAGTATAAAGGAATGGTAAAAATATGGGAATATTTTATATACTTAGTTTAATTGTTTTAGTTTTTGGATTTTTAATTTTAAAGAAATCTGATGAAAAATTAAATTTAATAAAATGGGGAATTATAGCAATAGTATCATTGTATGCATACAATATTACAATTGGAATGATTTTAGGATTACTTAATATTACATCACATATTTGGCTTTTAGCAATAATTAATATAATTTTCGGAGTAATTTTTGGAGCAAAATCAATATTAAAAAAAGATATTCAAAAATATGAAATAACAAAATATGATATAGCTGGTTTACTAATTATATTAGTTATGTTTTCAGTAATGTGGTTTAAAGATTTATATATACAAAAAGGAAATATTGCACATCAAGCAGTAGATTCAGCTGTTCATTATAGAGCTGCAAAGCATTATTCTGAAGTTTTAAAAATATTTGTAAATGCTGAAGATAAGACATTTTTCAACTTTAATATAATGCAAACAGGAGCATATATAAATGATGGAATTTTTATGAATGTATTACATAGTATTACAGGATTAGAATATTCATATATATATCAAATATTTGAAACATTAACAATGTTTATCGGTGGAATTGCGTTTTATGCTTTTTTTGCAACTAAAATTAAAACCAAAAAAGGCCTTATAGCAAGTTTAGCATTATTTGGATTGTATATATATGGATATCCATATAATTCATGGATATATGGTTTTTCATATCTTTCAGTTGGAATAGTAATGACAGCAATATTATTATCAGTAGTAGAGAGTGTATATTCAGATGAAAAAATAAGAAAAATAGTTACAATACCATTAGTTGTAATTACTGCAATTGGATTAATATTCTCATATTGTTTATTTGTACCAGCAATTTTTACTGCGATTTGTATATTCTGTTTCTTAAAAGATCTGTCAGATAAAAATGCAAAAAAATATTTAAAGTTTTTTGGAAAAACAACATTAATAATAACTGGATTATTGTTACTTGTAACTGCTAGCGGAATTGGTTACTTATTTATACCATCATTTTTTATAGAAGGACAAACTAATTTAATAAGTGCTCTTAAAATTGATGGCGAATTGTATGAGGAAAAGTATATAAATTTTGTTCCATATATACCTTTTGCTATATTGTATTTCGCGGAAATAATTAAAAGAATAAAAAATAAATCACTTAGATATCAAGATGTATTTTCAGTAATAATTGTAGGTTATACAGCACTTTTATATTTAGGAATGCTTGCAGGTTTTGTATCTCCATATTATATGTTAAAAACATATTTTATAATGTGGGTTGGAATTTTTGCAGCAATGATAGATTTGGTAAATACATATCTTAACGAAAAAATTATAAGAATTGATGCAATATTAATGTTTGCTTTATATGTATTTTTAATATTTAGAAGTATAGTAATAAAAAAAGAACCAATTCTTGATATGTGGGGAATTTTAAAACTATTTGTATGTTTAATACTTGCATTATTTACTGTTTTACCAGAACTTGTAAAATATATAGATTTAACTAAATTTAAAAAAATACCTGAGAAATTTAGAAAGAGATTTGAAATAAAAGGTATTAAAATTTCAGTATTTACATATGTAATTGTTTGGACTGTTTTTGTATGTGGATGGGTTTGGATTAAAGCTGGACATGTAGTAGGAGAAGAAGAAAAACATAGATTGCCAAATTATGTTGGAATATATTTTGAAGAAAATTGTGATCGTAGAAAAAGAATTGATATGAATAATAGTTTTAATATTAATGAAGTAGAAACAGCTGTATTTGCTAGAGAAAATTTAAAAGATATGACAGTTGAAAATACACACTTAATAACAGATGGATGGTATTTTTCAAGAATTTGGGCAACAGCAGTGCTTGAAATATCAAGTGACCAAATTCCATATCAAAATGTAGTTCAAGATACAACAATTTATAATATACAAAATGCTTTTGAAAACCCAGAAAAGAAATATATAATAGAATTTACAAATAATGAGGGAAATGCAAAAAAACAATATAAAGCAAATTTAGAAGAAGCAAAGCAAAATAGTAAAATAGAAATACTATTTGAAAATGAAAATGGTTTTGTAGCAAAAATTAAATAAATTTTCTGCAAATGAAAGGAAAAATTTATGTTAGGAATATTTTATATTTTAACAGTTATAGCAATGGTAGTAACTTTTATACTAGTAAAAAAGAGTGAGAGCAAAGTAAACTTAATAAATTGGTGCATTCTATCAGGAATTGCATATTTATGTTTTAATATTACAATTTGTATGATATTTGGTGTGTTAAATATTACAACAAATCTAGTGTTTTTATCAGTAGTAGATTTACTTGTAACAGCTGGATTTGGATTTAAAATATATAAAGATAAAGAAATTCAAAAATTCGAAATACGTAAAAGAGATTTGGTAGCAATGATTATTTGTTTAGCAATTATTTGCTATATGGGTAAAAACCAATACAGACCATTTGATAAAAGTGTTGGAAATGCATCAGTAGATGTTTCAATGCATTATAGTGCTGCAACGAATTTTGCAGATAATATGAAAGTTCTTGCAAAAATAGATAATAAAACTGGATATAATTTTACAACAATGCAAACAGGAGCATATATAAATACTGGTATTTTTATGAATATAATAAGAAGTTTAAAACCAGATTATAAAGAATATGCAACATTTAAAATTTTTGAAATAGCTGTAATATTATTAAATACAGCAGGATTTTATATGCTAATTTCAGATAAATTAAAATCAAAATCAAACTATATAATAGGAATGGTATTTTTGATTTTATATGCATATGCATACCCATATACAAGTTTGCTATATGGATTTTCATACTTGAGTGTTGCAATAGCATTTGCAACAGGACTATTTTATTTGGCAAAAATATATGATAAAGGAATAAATAATAAATTTCTAATAGGATTAATAGTTCTAATGGGGATTGGAATAATCTTTTCTTATTGTTTATTTGTGCCAGCATTATTTGCATTTATTTGTATATATGCATTTATAAAAGATTTTAGAAATAAGGAAGAAAAAAAATACTTAAAATTTTTTGGTAAAAATACATTAATTATAACTGGATTACTATTAATAGTTACTGTTTTATCAATATGTTATTTAGTAATTCCAACATTTACATTAAGTGATCAAAATAAACTTACAGATGCAATAGGATTTGATGGTGGGATATATAAAGCTTTATATCAAGATTTCTTATTCTATATTCCATTTATAATATTATTTATATTTAGTTGTATAAAAAATAAGAAAATGGATTACAAAATTGTGGCTGGAATACTTTTAGTTTTACAAACAGTTTTAGAACTTATAGGATTTTATATTGGTTTTGTATCACCATATTATTACTACAAAATTTATTATATTTTATGGATTATAGCAGTAGAAATAGCAGTTGAAATGATGTGTGAATTTGATAATAACAAAGAGTTAAAAGTGCTATCAATATCAGCTTTAACTGTATGGATTATGATTATTTATGGAGCCATTTCTGGAATTGAATGGAAAGTTCAAGAAAAGTGCCCAGGTTTAATAGAGGTTCGTAAATTTGAATCTTTAGCTGGAATATATTATGATACAAATGTACTTGCAAGAGAAAATATAAAAGCTTCATGCTTTGTTAATGATAATAGATTAGATTTAGCAGAAGAAATGGGAAAAGTAGAAGGAATGACATTAAAAAATATGCTAGTAGGTGGAATGAATACAAATTGTAAAGCATGGATGTATGTTGTATCAAGAATAGAATGTGGTGGAGAATCAATAAATGATTTGCAAAAAGCAATAGTAGAAACAAGCGTAGAAGATTGGCTTGCAACTCCAGATAAAGAATATTTTGTGTTATACACTGGAGAACCATACAGTACAACAGATCAATATGAACTTTTATTTCAAAATCCAGCAGGAGTTATTTTAAAAAGAAAATAAAGGGAGAAATTATGAAAGTAGCAGTTATTATTGTAAATTACAATGATGCAGAAGATACATTAAAATATGTAAAAACAATAACTGAATATAAAATAATTAATAGAATAGTAGTAGTAGATAACAAATCTACTACTTTAGGTACTTTTGATAAATTAAAAACATTAGAAAATGATAAAGTAAAAGTGGTTGAATCTGATAAAAATGGTGGATATGATTATGGCAATAATTTCGGAATAAAATATTTAGAAAGTAAAAAAGAAGAATATGATTACTATATTGTTTCTAATCCAGATATAGAAATATCAGAAGAATCAATAAAACACTGCTTAGATGTTATGAATTCTAATGAGAAAATAGCTGTAATTGCTCCTAGAATGTTAAATAAAGATGAAGTGCCAATACGTAGAAGTAGCTGGAAAATTAGAACTTTTGCTTTAGATGTAATTCATTCTACAAGAATTTTAGAATTGCTATTTTATAAAGTTTTAAGAAATGGAGAATATTCAAATAAAGAATATGAAAATGAATTATTAGAAGTAGAAGCAATTTCAGGTGCATTTTTTATAATAAAATCTAAAATTTTAAGAGAAGTAGGATATCTTGATGATAATGTATTCTTATTTTATGAAGAAGATATTTTAGCACATAAATTGAAAGAAAAAGGATATAAAACAATTAGCTTAAATTCTGAAAAGTTTATTCATTATGAAAGTCAAACAATAGGAAAATCTTTAAGCTATTATAAAAAGATGAAGCAGATGTTTAAAAGCAAAATGTATTATCATAAAAATTATAATAAAATAAATTCAATAC
>CAORJJ010000053.1:0-6406 GCA_948517135.1 uncultured Clostridia bacterium
GTTTCATTCATACACTCTTCAATTTTATTCTCGCAACTTGTAATGATTGAATTATAATCATTATACTTTTTCAATGCAATTTCTTTTTTTTCATTATATATTTCTAGTGGATCTATTAGTTCTTTTAACATTGTACAATATTCTTTATAATCCTTTTTTTCTAATGTCAAATTTAGCTGTGGAGTTAATTTTTCTTTTTTATCTAAATATTCTTTATATTGATCAGATTTTATAAATTCTTCTTTAGAATCATATATCTTCTTAGCATTTACTAATGAAATTTTTTGATTTGCGCGTGCTTCTCTTAATTCCAACTGTAAATTAACAAATTGAAATTCGCGTTCTTCATTTAATCTATTAATTTCTTTTATGTAATTAGATTTTAACTCTTCAATCCTATTAGTATATTCTTCATAATCAATTCCATAAAAACTAGCTTGAACTTTTAAATTTTCTTCTATCGCTTCTATTCCATTTTTCGTTTCTTCATATATTTTTCTTGTGTATAGAGCTGATATCAATTCTGTTTTTGTAGATTCTAGTTTCATAGTTTCTCTCATATTATCTAATAGTCTATATCCTAAAGATCTCTCCATATTAATCTCCTATATCAACATAATTAATACCTATTTTAATTTTGATTTTTAAGTTTCTCTTCTATCATTATTTGTCTATCCATTAACTGCTTATATAAAGTTAAGAGCTTTTTATCTGGCATATTTCCATAATCAATTTCTTTGCCAGAAACAGTGATTTTCTTTTCACTCATAATAAGATTCTCCACTTTCCCTTTTATAATTATAATTTATTATATCATTAATTTTTTTATTTAAAATAATATTTACCAAAATGTAACAAAAAAGAAAAAGAGTAAGAAATATTTTCTTACTCTTTTTTATTAATCATCTGAATCTATTGAGCCAAACAATTCATCAAATTTTGCTTCTAATTCTTTTTGAATATCTATTAGTTCTGCTTGTCTTTTTTCTTCTTCAACTGGATCTAAGTGTTCTTCCATCATACTTGGTTGTGGTGTTGATGATACATTATTATTTGCTGGATTTGGAACATTCAATTCATCAGATTCATCTGCAAATAGATTATCTAATGATTCCAAAGAAGCAGCTGCACCTCCACCAGTTGAACCTGCTTCATCTCTAGGAGCATATGGATTGAATTTTCTCCATACACCTCTTTCAATATTAACATCATTATGATCTACTTTAAATTTTGTAACCAATTTTCCTTCTGGATATTTAAAATAGTAATATTTATTAGCTTTAACTGGTTTTATACCTTTTTCATAGATAATACAAAGATCATTATCCATTCTTCTTAATTCATCTGGCGTCATAAGTGCTCTACCCATAACTTGGTCAGATTCACTCTTACCTTGTTTCCAGTCTTCTCTATCTTTATTAACAGAAATATTATCTCTTGTTATTGTTTTTTCTCCTAATGCTTTTGAAAAATATTCTACTGTTTTTTGTGAGTTAGAACCTAGGAAAAGATGAGTATCACAGTTACCTATGATTGTTTCATAAGCCTCTTTGTAAACTGCTTCTAACTGATCTAAGTTCTGCAAAATAACACTAAATGATAGTTTTCTACTTCTTGATGTTGAAATCTTTTTATCGAAATCTGGTATTTGTCCAATGTTAGCAAACTCATCAAGAATAAAATATGTAGGTACAGGAAGTTCTCCTCCCTTAGCATCTGCAAAATCGTATAATTGTTGTATCATTTGTGAGAAGAATATTGTTAATAAGAAGTCATATGCTGTATGTGTATCTGAAGAAATAACATATACTGCTGTTTTCTTATTACCAATTTCTGTAAAATCTATTGTATCTGTTGATGTAACTTCTGCAATTTCTTTTGAATCGAATTTACCAAGTTTTGATTGTAATGTACCTAGTACAGAACCAAAAGTCTTTTCTGGTAACATTTCAATATTTTTATAATACATTCTAGCTGGATGGTCTAGTGGTAATTGATTCATTAAGTTTGTAAGTAAGTTATCTCCACCATTACTATTAGCTGTTCTAACAAGTTCTGAACAACTTGCTAAACTTTGTTCTTCTGGTGGACATGTAGATTTTAAGTAGTAAATTAATGCTTTCATTAGCATTTCAGACATATCATCCCAAAATGGGTCTGAACTTTTTCCATCGCCTTGTCCTTTTACTATTGTATTTGCAATAATATCAACATCTATCTCATTATTTATATGATGTAAAGGGTTATAACCATCACTGTGTTGTGGATGTACTAAATTTAATACTTTTACATCATAACCTTTTGATTTAAAATAACCTGCTGTCTTATCATATAATTCACCTTTAGGGTCTGTAAATACATAAGAACCCAATAATTGTAATGCATTAGGTATAACGAATGAAGCTGATTTACCAGCACCAGAACCTCCGTACAACAAGTACGTTTACGTTACCACGTTTATCAACTGGTAAGTAATTTTTTTCAGCTAAAACAATACCTTTATTTTTACTTAATACTCTATATTGTTCTCCGCCTTCGCTCCAATCACTTGAACCGTTTTCAATATCTTCATATTCATGTTTTGGAAGTGCTCTTACAATTCCTACAAATGCTGCTACAAAATATATTCCAAAAAAGAATTTGGTTATATTCCAAAAATATAATCCACCCATTTTTGTTTCAAAAATAGCTTTAAAAGCATTAAGTGGATTTGAAAGTCCTTCTCCCATTTTAATGAAGAATTGCTCCCAATCAAAATTTATTTCTGGTGGTACATTTTTAGCATAAGCAGTTGCTACTGCAAGTGGCGCTCCACCCCAAACTAATATTACTAATACTAATACTATTCCTACAATAAGTTTTGCTCTTATTTTTCTTATTGCAGATTTCAATTTATCGAAAAATCCCATTTTTTATCACCTTTTCATAAGTAAAATTATAATATTTATAAAAGAGATTATTTTTCTTGATCTACGTCTTCTCTTTCTGAATTTTCTTTTCCTTTTTTAGATTTACTATCTTTGTCTTTCTCTTTTTCTAAATCATAAACTTTTACATAAACTCCTGCTAATTCAACATTTGCTAAAGTTTGTGTAATAGGATTTGATGCTTCTATTGTTGTATTAGCTGTTGTTGCAGTTTCATCGCTACTTCCTGCTGAACCTGTATTTTCATCTAATTCTCTTTGATTTATTTCGAATGTTGTACAATTAGCATTTATTGTTTTATCAGGATCTCCAGTAAATTTATGAATATCTTCTATTATTTCAGCATTATGTTGAACTCCTAATTCAGTTTTTTTCTTTGCATTACCATTTTTACTAACCCCATTTGAAGTTTTAGTATCTCCCATTTTTAAATTCTCCTTTCGGCTCACTTGTTCTTAAATTTTATTTTCTACCATCTTTAATTTCAAACGCAAAATATTTCTTGTAGGGTTTTAATTTACATTTTCCTTTTACTTCATTTGCATCTTCATCAAAGTATAAAATTGGTTTTACTTCTTCACCAGTTTCTGGATCTATTATAGAAATAGGTCTTTTCATATTTGGTGTATATGCAAAATCTTTATACTCAGTTTCCTCTTCATTATATAAAGTTTTAAATTTCATTGGCATAGGTTTTTTAGAAATCTTTACAACATCATAATCTAAAAATCCCATATTAACTACTACCTTTTCTTTTGCAAAAGATAGAATTACTAACGGATTTCCTTCAGGAGCTGGATTATTAACAAAAAATGTTTTCTTGTTGTTTGCTCCTATTAATTCTTCTGAATATTCCAATCTTTCAACTGTATACTTAGGTCCATTCTTTGCAAATTCTTTTTCTGTTTTATTGACTTGATATATTACAGTTTTTATATCCTGTGGATCTGTAATACTAAAATATTTTCCTTGTAAACTATCTTCAACCATTTATCTTTTACTCTCCTTATAAAAGTTTATTACAAATGTGACTTGTCTTTTGATTTTATTAAAATTACATTACAATTATATCTTAATAGAATTCAAAAGTCAATATTTTATTCTGTTTATGTTAACTATTTTCTAGGATTAAATTTTGACAATTCATCCATTTTCTTGAATAGTTCTAAAACCTCTTCTGCTGGGTTTTTAGGAATCATAATTTTAGTATCTAAAATTAATTTTCCTCTTCCACCTTTTCCATCTTTATAACCTTTATTTTCAATTTCTATTTTTTCACCACTTTGAATTCCAGCAGGTACATAAACAGAAACATCTTCATTAATTCCATTTATAACTACTTTTGTACTAAGAGCTGCTTCCCATGGTGTTAAATATAAATTTGTTTTTAGATCATATCCACTTAATGTAAATTTCTCATCATTTTTTATTTTAACTCTAATAAATAAATCTCCATTTTTTCCACCAGCTTTACCTTGTTTACCTTGTCCAACTATTCTAATCTTTTCATTATTCTGTATTCCTGCGGGTACTTGGACTTTAAACTTTTTCAATTTGCCTTCAACAGTTCTTACACCTATTGTTTGCTCTTTTCCTCTAAATGCATCTTCTATTGAAATATTTATTTCTGTTTCAACATTTTCTCCTCTAACAGCTGTATTCTTTTTGGCTTTTCCTTTTAATACATTCTTTTCTTCAGCATTTCCAAAAAACATATTAAAGAAATCACTAAATAATGAATCTTTGCTTCGTTTGCTTTCTTCGTATGTTGCATTTGCTTTTCCTACGTTTCTATGCCACATTCTATCGTATTTTCTTTTACTTATGCTGTCTGAAAGAACTCTATAAGCTTCATTTATATCTTTAAATCTTTCTTCATATTTTTGATTTGATATATTAACATCAGGATGATATTTTTTTGCTTGTTCCCTATATGCTGTTTTTATTTCTGCCTGACTTACCTTATTTGTCTGTAAACCTAATATTTTATAATAATCTTTAAATATCATTTCAACATCCCCCGAACCCTTTTAAAATTCTTTTTGATTATATCATGTTAGTTTTTCTTTGTGAAGTTTTTTTGTTATTATTTCGAAAAATATTTTGTATTAAAATAAAAGGGATTGATTCTAAAATATCTAACATTTTAACTATGTTATTTTTAAACAAAAAAGAGCATTTAGACATAATCTAAAAGCTCTTTTTATAATTTATTTTTTCATTCCTTTTGAACCCTTTGATCCACCTTGCATTGCAAGAATATTTTGATCATATGAGAATGTTAATTTTTCTCTATCTCTTTGTCTTTTTATAGCAAGTTCAATTATTTCATCTAATTCTTGTTCGAAAGTTTTTCCTGATGCTTCCCATAAATAATATGAAAGCGCACCTGGTATAGTATTAATTTCATTTACATATACTTTATCCGTTTTCTTATCTATTAGAAAATCTATTCTAGCCACACCATTACAACCTAATATATTAAATACATCTTTAGATAATTTTTGAATTTCTTCTGTCTTTTCTTTACTTATATCTGCTGGAATTTTCTTATTTGAAAACTGTGTTTCTCCGGCCTTTGCACCTGATGCTTTCATTCCACCTTTAACTGATACTTTTGCTCCACCAATTGTTCCACCTTTTGTTTTACCATCTCCTATGTATTTATCTGTATAGCTTAATATTTCATCAGAAAAGAATGGTTCTTCACATACTGATGCTTCACTTTCTGCTTGATTTCCAATAATAGAGCAATTTATTTCCTTTAAATCTTCAACTGCTTTTTCAACAATTACTCTATCTGCAAATTCCATTGCAAATTCAATAGCTTCTTCAAGTTCTGCTTTATTCTTTGCCTTTTTAATTCCAACACTTGATCCTAAGTTACCTGGTTTTACAATCATTGGATATTCAATTTTATCTTCAATTTCTTTTAGAATTTTTTCATCATCTTTAACATATTCTACTGAATAAAATGCATGAAAATCAACTACTGGTATACCAGATTCTTTTAATACTTTCTTTTGCATAATTTTATCCATACCAATACTAGAAGCCATTATATCTGGTCCTACGAAAGGTAATCCAAGTAATGTTACAAAGCCTGCAATTGTTCCATCTTCGCAGTTTGTTCCATGAACAATTGGAAATGCTACATCTATTGTATTTAATACCCTTTTTCCTATCCAAGGAGCTGGTGTTCTAACAACTTTAACTCCTTTTCCATCATTTACGACTGCTACTTTATAACATCTTTTTAATAATACTTCCATATCCCTAAAAGAATATAAATCTAATAAATCATCTCCTGTATACATTACTCCATTTTTTGCTATATATATAGGAACTATTTCATACTTTTCTGGATTTAAGCTTGAAATAGCCTGATTCATAGTAATTACTGAAATTTCATGTTCAACAGAGTTTCCTCCAAAGAACACACCAACTTTTATTTTCATTTTATATTTCTCCCTTCTCAA
>CAORJJ010000053.1:6416-14601 GCA_948517135.1 uncultured Clostridia bacterium
CAAATTGAATTTTTAAAATAACTGCATAATAATTACTTTAAAAATTATAGATAATTATCTGGTAAATCATTCTCAAGAAGAACTACACTATCTTTAGTAATAATTTGATTCATTTTACTTAAAGCTTCTTGCAAATTTTTAGCAATATAAACATTAGACTCAGGATATTTTTTCTCTTTTATCCCATTATAAATTGGAATAGCTTGCTGAGCTCCAACTAATATTATAAAGTCACTACTATCTGCTGCACATCTTCCAAGTTCTTGATTTATCTCATTCATTTTATCTCCAAGTTCAACAATTCCTGGAGTAATTAAAATTCTCTTTTTATGCTCAAAAGATTTCAATACTTCAAGTGCCATTTTCGCACCTTTTATATTTGAGTTATAAGCATCATCTATTATCATACTTCCATTTGGATTTTGCTTTAATTCTAATCTATGAGTAACAGGTCTTATATATTTAGCTCCTATTTTTATCTCATCTGCTGTAAGTCCTAATTTATCTGCTATGGCAACAGCTCCAACAATATTTAAAATATTTAGATTACCAAGTAATCTTGTTTTTATTCTTATTGATTCCTTATTTGGAATTACAACATCAAAAGAAGATCCTCTTTCTGTAATATCTATATTTGTAGCATAATAGTCTGCTTCTTTTGATAAACCAAATTTAACCATATTCTTAGTAATTTTAGAATTTCTAATATTTTCATCTTCCCAATTAACAAATGCAGTTCCATTATCTGGTAGGCTATCTACCAATTCTAATTTGGTTTTTTTGACATTTTCTAGACTTTTAAATGTATCTAAATGTTGTGGACCTATCGCTGTTAAAATTCCCATATCAGGATTTACAATATCTGTTATTTCTTTTATATCTCCTACATATTTTGCACCCATTTCACATATAAATAATTGATGCATTGGTGTTAATTTTTCATTTATTGTTCTAACAACTCCCATTGTAGTGTTATAACTTTCAGGAGTCATTAAAGTATTATATTTTTGTGAAAGTATTGTATTTACAATATATTTTGTACTTGTTTTACCATAGCTTCCTGTAATTCCAATTACTTTAAGATTTGGAATTTCCTCAAGTTTTGCCTTTGCTTTTTTACAAAACCCTCTCCTTATATTCTTTTCAATTGGTTTGTTTATAACACTTACAATATAAACAAATACATAAGCAAACATTGT
This sequence comes from uncultured Clostridia bacterium, assembly GCA_948517135.1. Classification (GTDB taxonomy): domain Bacteria; phylum Bacillota; class Clostridia; order TANB77; family CAG-508; genus Scatovivens. Next base: position 7,616 of record CAORJJ010000053.1, read on the forward strand.
ACATACATTTACAATACTTAAAACAATTTTGTAATCTAATATATTTATTAAAATAAATGCTATAATAAATAAAACTAAATATGTTACATAAACTCTTTTTATTCTAGCTGTTACAACAAATGCTTTTTTTTCCTTTTGCTTTCTAGTTGTTATTATAAAATATAATAGCACAAATATCTCAATTACAAATCCTATTATTATTGAAACTTCAGTATTTATAATCATACATATAATTGGTATAAGTAAAAGAAATATTTTCTTTATATTAACAACTTTTTTTATATATCTTTTCATCCATACCGCATATCTATCAATATAATAATTTTCTAATTGTAAAATATGTAATCCATGTCTTGTAATTTTATAAAAATAGATTAATATCAAAATTAAGCTAATATTTGATAATACTTTCTCCATTAGCATTTTCCCCTTTATTTATCATTTTTTAAAAATTCATTTACTACACTATTAAAATTACTTAAATTTTCTAAATAAGAAAAATGTGATGAACCTGGATATTCAATTAATCCACTATCTGGGATAAGTTCTGCCATTTTTCTTCCATCACTAATTGGTGTGGCATTATCTAGAGTTCCCCAGAATAATAATGTAGGAACATTAATCTTTGGTAATAATTCAGTTTGATCTTCATTTAAAATAAGTTTCATTGTTTCTTTTAAAACATTACTTGAAGATTGATAATCACTTGAGCCAACTTTATTTCTAAGTTTTTCTTTAAATGCTTTTATTTTTTTAGTATTTGGCAGTAAATTTAAGAAAAATTTTCCTGTTTTATAAAAAGCAACTTTTAAATAATAACTTAATTTTCTTTTTGGTTTTAATCCAGCACTATCAATTAAAATAACTTTTTTAGGTGTAACAATTTTTCTACCTACTGCATTTATTATTGTTCTACCACCATTAGAATGTCCTATAAGTATTGGATTTTTTATTTTTAAAGTATTCAAAAATTCTTTTAAAAAATCACCAAAATCATTAGTATTTAAAGGATGCTCTGGTAAATCACTTTTTCCAAATCCAATAACATCAACTAAATAAACTTTGAAATTTTGACTTAAATTATTAGCAATAGGTCTCATTGTTTCTAAATCAGCAAGCCATCCATGTAGCAATACTACTGGATTGCCTTCGCCCATTACTTCATAATTAATATTCCAGTTATTTATTTTAACTTGCAATACTTCCTCCTCTATATGTACTCCACAATTCCGTAAGTGATTAGTTAAGTATATTTTCTAATACTGTTATACATTTACTAAATTGTGGAAATTTATTACTATAATTTATTCAAATTAACAGTTTTTTGTTACTGCTACTATATTATAACAATATTGTAATATAGTCAAGTGACCTACTGGTACGTAAATAAAGAGAGATTTCTGTTCTTTTTATTTACATACTAAAATTTTTCACAACCGATTAAACTGTTAATGTTCCACCAGGTGTATCTAAAATTACTAAAATATCTTCTTCTTTTCCTGTTTCTACGTTTATATAAACAAGAAATTCTTTTCCATTTGTTTTTCCTTTAAATTCATAACATAGTATTTCAGATTTCCATTCTGTTGGAATTATTGCCATACCTTCTGAAATTATTTCTAGCTCTGAATTTAATTTATTTCTAGCTTCGTCTAACGTAATTCTAGGGACAGTTTTTTGTCTATCTGTATGTGAATTCAAATAACCATTTGTTTCTATTCCTAAAATTTGACCATTATCTAATGCAACTTTTACTTTTATTAAATCTGGATAAACAACAATTCCATTATCATCATATGCATAATTAATAGTTACAATATTTCCTTGTTTTATAAAATATGTTTCCTTCATATTTTTAAAACCTTTAGAATCCAAATACTTTTTACCTATTTCATTTGCTTCTTGTTGACTTATTTTTTCTTTTTCTACATTTCTATCAAATGATGTTTCAACAACATGTCCACCTTTTTTAGATATTGATATACTGCATCTTTCTTCAATATTATTAAACTCTATTGTAAAATCATATATAGGAATATCTGCATTTTCTACAAATCCATTATTCTCAACATTCTTTACAGAATATTCTGAATCATTGAAAAATTCTTTTGCTTTATTTTTAGCATTTTCTTCATCAATATCATCACCTGTTAAACCTAATTTTTCCATTTTATTTATATGATCAGAATATGCTCCATCATAAATTAATCCTTCATATTCATTTAAGTTATCATCTATATTAGAAAAAACATTTATACTATCTACTGCTTGAGCAAATTTATTGTTAGAGTTTATACTTAAATCATCCCAATTTATACTTCCATTATATATTTCCTCTGATAATTGATTTAGTGTTTGCTCCATTTCTAAACTATATTGATACAAATCTTTTAGATTCTTAAAGTCTTCATCTGTTAATTCTTTTCCTTCTATACTTTTTCTTGATAAAGAATATGAGTAATCACTTACTTGATTCAAAAATCTCGATGTTTGTGAAAGTCCTTCTTGACTTAATGGAATTCTAGATAAATATACTATTGCCAAATCTGAATTTTTCCAGATCTCCGTAAGATTTTTAGTTGCTTGTTCAGAGCCTTTTGATATCATTGATTTAGCTAAATAATTTTCAATTGTATTCATATAATTTACAAGATTACTAAATGCTTCTGTATAATTATTATTATTCAAATTAGAATATTTTTCCTTTAATTTAAAGGCATAATATCCAGTAATAATTATTGATATTATCAACACAACAATTACTGATTTTAAAATTTTTTCTTTCATAAATATTCTCCTTAATTCTTTATTAATTTTGTTAGTTATTTTTTCCTTATCTTGAAAATTTATACTTACAATGTTATAATAAAACAAAAATTTTGAAATTTATCATATTCTCATAAATTTCATGAAAGGCTATATACTATGAAAAAAATATTAGTTTTCTATGGTTCTTATGGTGGTGGTCATTTATCTGCTGCTAAGTCTATAAGTTCTGAACTAGAGCAAGTTTATGGAAATGATGTTGAAGTTAAAACAGTAGATTGCATAGAATATATAAATAAATACTTAAATAAAGTATCAACAGAAGCTTATAAAGAACTTGCAAAAAAAGCTCCTTGGGCTTGGAAACAAGTATATAAACAATCAAAAAATGGTGCATTATCACATATTAGTACTGCTACAAATACATTAATGTCTGTAAAGTTGAATTCTTTATTACAGGAGTTCAAACCAGATTTAATTATTTCTACACATCCATTTTCAACTCAAATGTGTGCTATGTTAAAAAGAAGAAATAAAATAGAATGCAAACTTGCTACTATTTTAACAGATTATCATATTCATCCTCAATGGCTTGTATTATATGAATATGTTGATTATTTCTTTGTATCAAACAATCAAATGAAACTAGATATGATTGACGAAGGTGTTGATGAAAACAAAATATTTGTTACTGGAATACCTGTCTCTAATAGATTTTCAGAAGAATTTGATGATAATGCAATTTATAACGAATTTGGACTTACTCCTGAAAAGCCTGTTTTACTTTTTTTTGCTGGTGGTGAATTTGGACTTGGAAGAAATACAACTTACATGGTTCTTAAAGCATTAATAAGACTTTTCAAAGATTTGCAAGTTGTTGCAATATCAGGAAAAAATAAAAAGATGAATAAAAAATTTAACGATTTAGTTGAATTAACAAATACTTCTAATAGAATTAAAATCATTGAATACACAAATAAAGTCCCTGAACTAATGCATATTGCTTTTGGAATTATCACAAAACCTGGAGGTCTTACTACAACAGAAGCTTTAGTTTCTCACCTTCCTATTGTTGTTATAAATCCAATTCCTGGACAAGAAGAAGAAAATGCAGAATTTCTTGTAGATAACAATGTAGCTGTATGGATAAAAAAAGGTGATAGTATTGCAAGAACTTTAAAAAATCTTTCTAGAGATTTAGAAAAAATAAAATCTATGCGTGAAAACGCAACCACTCTTGCAAAACCAAAAGCAACTGCAAATATCTGCAAAATATTAATTAATGAATTTAATGATATTGTAAAAATCCCAAATAAAATTATTGTTAGTGTTTTAATAAAACATGAAGATAAATATTTATTTATAAAGGAAAAGAAAGCAAATACTATTCATTTTATTAGTGGAAATCTTGAATCTGAACAAACTCCAGAAGAATCAATAAGAAAAGAAGTTCTAGAAGAAGTAAACTTAACCTTAAGCACCATTATACCTTTTGATTTTGATAGTGATATTACAGACTATAAAAGAAGAGAAACTCAATTAATATTCTTACGATATACTGCTGAAGTTGAAAATATTTCTTCTGCAAAATCTAATTCTGATGCAAAAGAACTCGTATGGCTTTCTAAAGAAGAACTTAAAAAGTTTCAACATGACGAACCATCAATAAGATTTTTAAAAAAATTAAAATTACTATAAAGAATAAAAAAACTGTATTTTAAAAATACAGTTTTTACTTTTAGTATATAAACGATAAATTTTTATATTATTTTCGCCTCACTATTTTACTTACAATTACAGTCATATCATCTGGAGCAACTCCAAAGTTGTTATCTATCGCCTCTGCCAATATTAAATCGGCTATTTTTTGTACATTATTTGTAGATACATTTTTTAAGAATTCTTCTATCCAATTTTCTTTTGTATCATCTTTAGTTTCTAAAACTCCATCACTACACATAACATAAATATCATTATTATTTACTGATACAGTTTCAGATTGTAATTCAATACTATCAATTATTCCTACTGGCAAATTGCTTAATTCTATTTTTGCAACTTCTTTATTATTCTTTATGTAAGTACTACATGCTGCATTTTTTATAAGTTCTGCTTTTCCTGAATATAAATCTAATATTATTACATCTAATGTTGAGTATGATTCTTTATTTAACATAAACATTCTAGAATTAATCATTTGCAAAGATTCTTCTTTATCAAATCCTGCTGATAACATTTGCTTTATCAGTCTTAATGTAACTTTACTAGATTCTCTTGCTTTTGCTCCACTTCCCATACCATCTGCAATAGCTAACAAATATTTACCATCTGCTAACTTTATTTGAAGACTACAATCTCCTGAAATTCTGCTACCATCTTTAGTTATTTTACTACTTCCTACTTGCAAAATGTACTTGTCTTCACTTGCATAAACTTGATAATACTCTTTTTCCTCTTCATTTATTCTATCTCTTTGAAGTGTTACTTTATTGCCAATTCCCTTTGAAATAATTTCTGAAATATTTGTAGTTGTTTCTTTTCTTTTTAGAGACTCATTATTATAATCTAATTTTACTTCTATAATATGTTTTCCGTTATTCAATAATTTTATTTTACATTCTTCTATATCTATATTTTTACTTTTTAATAATAATTCAACCTGCTGTTCTTTTTGAGCAAACTCATTTTCCTTTTTCTGAACAATTTCTTGTGCACAATTCTCTATAACTTTTCCTACATTTTCTAAACTTTTATTCATAGATTGTAGATTTCTTTTTCTTTCTTCTTCTTTAGCTTTATTTATTTGTGCTATTTTTAATGTTCTATTTGCAATTTTTACAATTTCTTGTAAATCATTTTTTATATTTTCATCTTGCATTACAACATAATTATTGTGATTCTTTAATACTTCGACCACTTCTTTATCAACAATTATATCGTTTTCTCTTAATACTTTGCAAATATCTCTTGCAATTCCATTTTCTTCGTTTGAAATTTCTTCATAAAAAATATTATTCTTTACATCTTCTAAATTATCAAGAAAATCTTGAATAAAATTTTCATTTTCAATCATTTCTTCCTTTGAAGGAGTATTCATTAATTGATTAAACATATCTGAAATTGTTCTTAGCTTTTCAGAAACATCTTCATTAGCAGAATTTAACCTATTATCTCCATGATTAGAAATTAGTTTTGTTTTGCTTCCTATTAAATCCTCTAAATCTATTTTAAAATTTTGTGGAACTAATAATAATCCTATTGATGCAATAAATATCTCTCTAAAATATAAAATTACTGGTGAAGCACCTCTTACCCAATAAGTAAGCATTGCATTTCCCAAAATAAATCCTATTATAACTCCTATTTTTCCAAATCTGTTTAATAACCCAGATAAAATACCAGAAATCGCAAACATGGAAATTTGAACAAAGCTTGTACCATCAATTAAACTAATAGAAACTCCAACAGCAATACCTGTTACAGCACCTATCATCATTCCATATTTCCATCCTAAAACCATAATCATAAAAATTATAATTATATTACTAATATTTAATGAAAAAATATTTAATTTGTTAAATACTATACTTGCAATAGCAACAATTATAACACTTCCAATAAGCTCTTCTGTTGTGAAAGCACTTTTGATTTTTATATTTTTTATAAATACTAGTCCATTAACAAAAATTTTATAAAAAACGTATATTATTGCTGCTGAAACTATTCCCATAAAAAAGTCATAAAATAAAAAACCACCTTTTATGCACTTTATTAGTGAAATTATAATAGAAGCAGTAAATAATTTACCACCTGATTTTACATTCTCATTTCTATCTTCAATTGCAACTTTTGACTTAAATATTAGAACAAAAATGAAATATATCACTATTGTAGAAAGAAAAGACACAACAGCTGATACCCCACCTTTTATAGCTGTTCCAATGATTGCCATTATAAACACTCCTGCAATTGGAATAGATTCCCCTACGCATGCTGCAACCATAGCTAGTCCAAAAGGCATTATTTCATTCTTTACTGATAAAGTAGACATTAATACTGTTAAAATATAAATAATTATATTTTGAATTTTAAAAATTTGTTTTAATCTATATTTAATATTACTATTTTTTTCTTCTTCTAATTCTTCTTGAAATCCCATATCCGCAATATTTTGAAACATCCTTAACCACCTCTCACTTTTAATATATAATTATTTAACC
>CAORJJ010000054.1 GCA_948517135.1 uncultured Clostridia bacterium
AAGTAAGCTATATTTTTGAATTTTTAATATTTGTATTATTGCAAGTTCTATTATTAAAACTATATTTTACTAACTCAAATAGCAATTTATAAAGGAGAACATATGTTAAAAGAATTATTAAATTATTTAGAAAATAAAAATATTGTTATTTTAGGATTTGGTATGGAAGGTGAATCAAGTTATAGATTTTTGAGAAAAAGCTTTCCAGAAAAACAATTATTTATAGTAGATAAAAATATTAATTTATTAGAAGGTAAAACTGAATTAATGGAAGATCCTTTTTTAGAAGTATCATTAGGAGAGAATTATTTACTTGGAATTGAGCAATATGACTTAATTTTAAAAGCTCCAGGAATTTCTTTAAAGGACATAGATATTTCAAATTTTGAAAATAAAATTACTAGTCAGTTAGAATTATTTTTGGAATTTTTTGATATATGTACAATTGGTATTACAGGAACTAAAGGAAAAAGTACAACTAGCTCTTTAATATATAAAATTTTAGAAGATCAACAAAAGCAAGCATTTCTTTTAGGAAATATAGGAGAGCCGATTTTTAATGATATTGAGAACATGGACGAAAATAGTATTGCAGTAATAGAGCTTTCTTCACATGCATTAGAATTTGTAAAAAAATCTACTAGAATTGGAATTATTTTAGATATTTATGAGGAACATTTAGATCACTATAAATCATTAGAAAAATATATTGAAGCTAAATATAATATAGCAAAATATCAAAACAATAATGATTTTCTAATTTACAATTTTGATAATGATTTTATGAATAATTACAATTTTAAATATAAAGAAAATGATTTTGCAGTGTCTACTAAAAAAGTTCCTGAAGTAAAAAATAAGGTATTTTTAAAAGATAATTTCATATATTGTAATAATGAGAAATGTATGAATATTGATGAAGAGATGAATTTAAAAGGAATGTATAACATTAATAATATAATGTTTATATTTGCTGTCTGCTGTATACTAAATCTTAATATTGAGAAATCAATAAAATCAATAAAGGAATTTAAACCACTAGAACATAGATTGGAATTTGTTGCTAATGTAAATGGTGTAGAGTATTATAATAATTCAATCGCTACAATTCCTGAATCTACAATTGAAGCAATTAAAGCTTTAAAAAATGTAAATACAGTTATTGTAGGTGGAAAGGATAGAGGAGTTAATCAGATTGAATTTATAGAATATCTTAAAAATTGTGAAGTTGAAAATATTATATGTTTACCAAAAACTGGCGAATATATATATGAGGGATTAGAAGGATCTAATAAAAATATATATTTTACAAGTGAATTGGAAGATGCTGTAAAAATAGCTAAAAAAGTTACTAAAAAAGACTTTACGTGCTTACTATCTCCAGCAGCATCAAGCTATGGATACTTCAAGAACTTTGAAGAAAGAGGAAAACTATTTAAAAAGTATGTAATGTCCCCAAATTGATGTTTTTAATGGGATATTTACATAAATATAATTCTTAATATGTCTGAATGTATTATAAAATGTACAAAAAAAGTAATAATTTTGGAAAAAGTTCCAATTTTATGTAGACAAAAAAACAAAATTATGGTATACTATAATTGTTTTATGGTAAAAAACGAGAAAAGATGAACATTATATGAAGAATACAGTAGATAAATATTAAGGAGGAAACGAAATTGAATACAAATTATTCAGAAAACAATCACTTAGTATTAGTAGGAAAGGTAGTAAGTGAAAAAAATTACAGTCATGAAATTTATGGAGAAAAATTTTATGTATTTAATCTAGAAGTTGTTAGATTAAGTTCAACAGTTGATATTATACCAATCACTGTATCAGAAAGATTACTAACAACAATAGATTTAGAAATTGGTAAAAAAGTAAGAGTTGAAGGTCAATTTAGATCTTATAACAATTATGAAAATGAAAGAAACAGATTAATATTAACTGTATTTGCAAAAGAAGTTATTGAACAAGAAGAATGTGAAGAAGATAAAGAGGAAGTAACAAACGAAGTTACATTAGTTGGATATGTTTGTAAAAAACCTATTTATAGACAAACACCATTTGGAAGAGAAATTGCAGATATATTATTAGCAGTTAACAGAGCTTATAACAAATCTGATTACATACCAAGTATTGCTTGGGGAAGAAATGCTAGATTTTGCCAAAATATGGAAGTTGGAACTGAAGTAAAAATAACAGGTAGAGTTCAATCAAGAAATTATGAGAAAAAATATGAAGATGGAACTGTGGAAACAAGAGTGGCTTATGAAGTTTCAATTGCTAGTATGGAAATAGCTAGTGAAGAAGAAAATGAAGAACAAACTGAAGAAGTTGTTTAAGATATAAATTAAATTTATATAAATTTTAGCAAATTATATACGTTCATGTGCTAACAGAAGTTGGTATGTGGACGTATTTCTTTTGCTTTAGATAAGTTTTTTATATTGACAATTTTTAAAGTAAATATATAATAATTCTGTATGCTTATATATCTAAAATGTGGATACAATATCTATATTAAGAGGTGAAAAAATTGAATATATTAATATCAGTAATTAAATTGCTTGGTGGTGTTGCTTTATTAATTTATGGAATGAAAATATTAAGTGCAAATTTGAAGAAAATTTCAGGTGGAAAACTTGAAAAAATTTTAGTATCAGCCACAGATAATATGTTTAAAGGCTTATTAACAGGAATATTAATTACAGTTGCAACACAAAGCTCTTCAGCAACAACTTTGATTGTTGTTGGACTTGTTAATTCAGATATTTTAAAATTGAAAAATTCTATTCCTATAATAATGGGGGCAAATATTGGAACAACAATAACATCACAAATTTTAAGACTTACAAGTCTAAGTGGAGATAGTTGGATTTCATTATTTACTCCACAAACATTAGCTCCAATATTTATTTTACTTGGTGTGCTAATTATGGAAATTCCAAAAAGTAAAAAGTCAACTGATATAGGACAAATGATAATGGGAATTGGATTGCTATTTACAGGAATGATTACAATGATAGATATAGCAAGTAGCTTTAGTAAATTACCAATATTATCACAAATATTAGCAACATTATCTAATCCAATATTAGGAGTAATTGCAGGTGCTTTTATTACTGCATTACTACAAAGTTCTGCTGCAACAGTTGGGATTTTGCAAGCCATATCAACTTCAGGAGTAATGACGTATGCAACTACATTACCAATAATTTTAGGTCAAAATATTGGGACATGTGCTACTTCAATATTTGGATGTGTTGGTGGTTCAAAAAATGCCAAAAGAGCTGCCGCAGTACACTTATATTTTAATTTGATTGGAACAATAATATTTTTAATTGTTATATATACTTATCAATATTTTATAGGATTTACATTTTGGAATTCAGCAATAGACATGGGACAAATTGCAAATTTCCATACATTTTTTAATGTAGTATCAACAATAGTATTATTACCATTTGTTAATTTTATTGAAAAGTTAACTATTCTTACTTTTAGAGATAAAAGTGAAAATTCAGATGATGATGATGATGAAAGTGATTATTTAACAGTATTAAATATGTTAGATGAAAAATTTACAAAAATGCCTAATATAGCTATAATAAATAGTACTTCAGTAGTAGAAAAAATGATTGAGCTTGGTGAAAAAAGTTTTAGAAAATCTATGGAATTATTAGGTAAATTTGATAGAAAAAGATTAGAAAAAATGCAAAAAAGGGAAGATGCAATAGATAAAATTGAGGAAAATGTTACAGGTTTTTTAGTGGAACTTGGAAATTTTGATCTGTCAGATCAAGAATCAAAAACTGTTACAACTTTACTAAAAATAGAATCTGAGTTTGAAAAAGTAGGTGATTATGCCTTTAAATTTTCTAAAATAGTAGAAGATATGAATGATAAAAATATCAAGTTTTCAAAATCTGCATACACAAACTGTGAAAGAATGTATAAAATTACAGAAGATATAATTTTAAATACAATAAAATGTTTTAAAGACAAAGACATTAAAATTGCAATAGAAATTGAAGCACTAAAAGAATATGCAGAAGTACAAAGAGAACAATATAGAAATGAACATATAGAAAGATTAAAAGAAGGAAAGTGTAATGTAGAAAGTGGAATTGCATTTTTAGAAATTTTAACTATATGTGAAAAGATAATTGATCACTGTTCAAACGTTTCTATATTTACAACAAATTATATGACAAATGAAAGTTTTATAACTAAACATGAATTTTTTAATAGAGTTTATAAAGCAGAAAGTGAGCTTTTGAAAAATAAACTAAATGAATGTGGTCACAAATATGCTATTTAATAAGTAAAATACCAATATAAAAATATATTGGTATTTTTTTAATTAAAAGTATATATTTTTTTTTGAAGATTTGATATAATCTAAAATATCTATAATCATAAGGAGTTAGTGCGAAATGGAAAATAAAAATGTTAAACCAAATGAGGTTGAAGCAAAAGAAATAATAGAAAAAAAAGATTTTACAAAAGATAATAAAGTAATAAGTATAATTTTTCATATAGTTGCTGTTGTGTGTATTATTATATTTTGTAGTGCAATATCACCAAAAACTTTGCAAAATGATACATTTTATACAATTCCAATAGGTGAATATATTTATAATAATGGAATTTCAGATTTAACAACAGATAATTTTTCTTGGCATGAATTACCATATACATATCCACATTGGCTATATGATTTAATGATGTTTCTAATTTATGATAATTTTGGACAAGCAGGTATATATGTTTCAACAATGGCATTTACATCAATTTTGGGAATATCAATTTATATATTATGTAATAAAAAATCAAAAAATAAAGTGGTGTCATTTGTGCTTTCAATAGGAGCAATTTATTTGATGAAATCATTTATTGCAGCAAGAGCACAACTTGTAACATTTATATTATTTGTGTGGGCAGTATTTTTTATAGAAAAATTTTTGGAGACAAAAAAAGTACGATATGCAGTACCATTAGTGTTAATACCATTATTAATTGCTAATTTGCATTGTGCGGTATTTCCATTCTACTTTGTATTATTTTTACCATATATAGCAGAATATTTATTAACATGTTTTGTAGATTGGGATTTGGATGTAAGAATATTTTCAAGATTTACTAAAATAATTAATAAATTTACTAAAAAAGAAACCAAAAAAGAAAAATTTGCAAAAAGGATAGAAAAACTTGAATTTATAAAATCAGAAAGAAAAAGAAAGAGAAATATAATTAGAGAAAAGCCTTATAAAATAAAGGTACAAAAAAATCATGTTGTTTTATTATTAATAGGAATAATGTTATTTGGTGTATGTACTGGTTTTTTGAATCCTGCTGGTGATGGTGCTTATAAGTATCTTCCAAAAACGATGAACGGAAATACAATGAGATCTATAAATGAACACTTACCATTAACACTTGCAGAAAATAACGAATTTGCTATTACTTTAATTATATTTTTACTAATTTTAATATTTACAGATACAAAAATAAAATTACCAGATTTATTTATGCTTGTTGGGTTAACACTATTATCATTTTATTCAAGAAGACAAGTATCAATATTTGCAATAATATGTGCTCCAATTCTTGCAAGATTAATTGGAGATATGGTAGCCAAATATGATAGTGAAACCTTTAAAAAATTAGAGAGATTTGTTGCAGATTGGTTTGGAGCAATTGTTGTTACATGTTTATTTGTAATATTAGGTGCACATATTATAAAGCCAACTATTAAAAGTGATTATATAGATGAATCATCATATCCAGTAAATGCATCAGATTGGATTTTAAGCAATTTAGACATAAATAATCTAAAATTATATAATGAATATAATTATGGCGCTTATTTACTATTTAGAGGAATACCAGTGTTCATAGATTCTAGATGTGATCTATATTCACCAGAATTTAATGAAGATAAAGAAAATGGAATAGAAGGTCGAGATATTTTTTCAGATGCATTAAACATACCAGCTATATCTGTTGATTATGAAAGTAAATTTGAAGAGTATGGTGTAACACATGTTATATTATATTCAAATGCAAAACTTGCAATGATATTAGAAGATGATTCAAATTATAAAACAATTTATAGCGAGGGTAATTTCAAAATTTTTGAAAGATTATCAGAAGTTGCAAAGGGGAATTAATGAAAAATAAAATTATAAGACTATTAGTTATTGTTGTTACAATACTAATTGTGGTAGATCAAACTAGTAAGCTATTAGTTAGCAATAGATTAGTAAATGGATCTATTGGAAATGAAAAGTTTGGACTAGAAATTACTTCTAACACAGGTATGGCATTTGGATTTAATGATGGGAGTAATGGTAAAAATATTGTATTAACAATTTTTATATTATTAATAATTGCTACATTTATAAAAAATCAATTAGAAAGGATTGATACTAAAACAGCACTTGCACTTTCATTTGCAATTTCTGGTGGTATTAGTAATTTAATTGATAGAATGTTTAGAGGTGGGGTATTTGATTTTATAAAGTTTTACAATATTACATTTAATTTAGCTGATATATTTGTTGTATTAGGATGGATTTTATTAGTAGTTTTCCTAATAGATTATTCAAGAAAAAATTAGAGGTGTAGGATTTTGCGTAATACAGTTAGAATTTTAGGTATTGATATAGATAATATTGATATAGAGGATGCGGGGAATATAACAAAGAATTTAATAGAAAATAGCAATAAGTCTTGTAAGATAGTAGTTGCGCCAAATACAGAATTTATTATGATGGCACAAAAAGATAAAGAATTTTTTGATATTTTAAGAAGTGCTGAACTTGCTACTCCTGATAGTGTTGGTGTAATGATAGGTGGAAATAAACAAAACAAACCTTTTAAACAAAGAATACCAGGACAGTCTTATTTTAGAAAGATATTAGAAGTTGGAGAAAAAGAAAATTGGTCATTTTATCTTTTAGGAGGTAAAGGAGATGTTGCAAGATTAACTGCTGAACATGTAAAAAAAGATTATCCTAATGTTAATATTGTAGGATATCATGAAGGATTTTTTGATAATGAAACAGAAGAAGATGTAATTTCTGAAATAAATAAATTACAACCTAATGTTCTTTTTGTTGCAATGGGAGCACCATTACAAGAGAAGTGGATTGCAAAACATAAACACGAACTTAAAGTTGATGTTGCAGCTGGACAAGGTGGTACATTTGATTATGAAGCTGGTAAAATAAAAAGAGCACCTAAAGTATTTCAAACTTTAGGAATAGAATGGTTTTGGAGATTAGTATTACAGCCATCTAGATTTTTTAGAATGTTAGCACTTCCAGTTTATTTGATAAAAATTACTTTTACAAAAGATATAACAAAAGGAAAATTTGATTAAATGTTTTTAGAGAGGATGTAAGTTTTGGAAAAAAATACTTATATTATTGATGAATTAAATAAAGACCTAATTGGTTTAAGAATTGATAAAGCAGTAAGTTTGAAAGATAAAGATCTTTCAAGAGCAGCGGTTCAAAGAATGATAGAAGAAGGAAATATTTTAGTAAATAGTAAAAATACAAAAATGGCATATAAAATATCATTAGGTGATGAAATTACTATTATAAAAGAAGAGCCAAAAGAAATTGAAATAAAAGCAGAAGATATACCATTAGATATTATTTATGAAGATGATGATATTTTAGTTGTAAATAAACAAAAAGGCTTAGTAGTTCACCCTGGAAATGGTAATCCAGATGGAACACTAGTAAATGCAATTATGAATAAATGTAAAGATTCTTTATCAGGTATTGGTGGAGAAATTAGACCAGGAATTGTTCATAGAATTGATAAAGATACATCAGGCCTTTTAATTATTGCCAAAAATGATAAAGCACATATTAATATGAGTGAGCAAATAAAAAATCACGAAGTTAAAAAAACATATATTGCTCTAGTACGAGGAAAAACAAAAGAAAATCAAGCAACTATTGATATGCCAATTGCTAGAAGTAATAAAGATAGAACTAAAATGGCAGTTTCCAAAAATGGAAAAAATGCAATTACACATTTTGAAGTTATAGAAAGATTTTTGGGATATACATTACTTAAAATAAACATTGAAACTGGTAGAACTCATCAAATAAGAGTACATTTATCACAAATTGGTTATCCAATAGTGGGAGATTTTGTTTATTCAAATGGAAAAAATCCTTTTGGTGTTCAAGGTCAAATGTTACATAGTTCTGAATTGGAATTTAGACATCCAATTACAGGAAAAGAACTGAAACTTCAAGCACAATTACCAGAATATTTTGAAGAAGTGTTGGAAAAATTAAGAAAGGAAGATCTTTAAATATAAAATGGAAGAAGGAATTAGACTTCAAAAATTTCTTGCAGAAGCTGGAATTGCTTCACGAAGAAAATGTGAAGAATTAATAGATGCAGGAAAAGTTAAAGTAAATGGTGAAGTTGCTAAAATTGGAACTAAAATTATTCCTACAAAAGATGTAATTGAGTATAATGGAAAAATTATAAAATTACAAAAAAAGGAAAATGTATATATATTACTTAATAAACCAATAGGTGTTGTAACTACTGCAGATGACCAATTTGATAGAGAAACTGTTTTAGATTTAGTAAAAGTTAAACAAAGAGTAGTACCTGTTGGACGACTAGATATGTATACATCAGGAGCATTAATATTAACCGATGATGGTGATTTTGTTTATAAAGTTACTCATCCAAAACATGAAATTACAAAAACATATACAGTTACACTTTTACGGAATAGTTTCAAATGAGAATATAACAGAATTGCAGAATGGTGTTAAAATAGATGATTCATATATAACAAGACCTGCAAAAGCAAGAATTATGAAAATTGATAAAGAAAAGAATTTTTCTCGTGTAGAAATAACAATACATGAAGGAAAAAATAGACAAGTGAGAAAAATGTGTGAAGCAATAGGAAAAAAAGTGTTGGCTCTACATAGAGCTAAAATTGGAAATATAGGAGTTAAAGATTTAAAATTAGGAACTTGGAGATATTTAAGCTATGAAGAAGTTAAGCAAATATTAAATTAAATATCTTTAAAATAATTTACGAAAGAGGATAAGATATGGAATACCAAAAATTTATTCCAGAAGGGTGGATAGATACAAAAGAAAATTTAGACAAAAATTCAATAAATACAGCTTTTTATAATGGAACTGTATTACAAGGAACTGTTTCAGAATGTGATTCTAATTACAATTTACATGTTAAATTAGGAGATAATATAACAGGAATTATTCCAAGAAATGAGTTTGAAGCTATAAATACAGATGAGTTTGGTTTTTGCAATACTAATATTTGCAAAAATAAAGTAAATAATTTTGTACAGTTTAAAGTAAAAGAAATTTATGATGATAATAATGTTTTATTATCTAGAAAAAAGGTTCAACAAGAAGCTTTAGATTGGGTTAAAAATGATTTGCAAGAGGGAAATATTGTAAATGGCATAGTAAGAAATATTAGAAAATTTGGCGTTTTTGTTGAGATTGGTGGAGGAGTTGTAGGGCTTCTACATATAGAAGATATATCAGTTTCAAGAATAAAATCACCTGAAGAAAGATTTTCTATTGGACAAAAAATAAATGTTATGATAAAATCAATAGACAAGCAAAATGATAAAATTGTCTTAACATACAAAGAGTTACTAGGAAATTGGGAACAAAATGTAGAAGAATACAATGAAAAAACTGTTGTTGAAGGAATTGTTAAAGAAGCAGATAAATTTAAAAATGGTATTTTTATTGAATTAAAACCCAATTTAGTGGGGCTTGCTGAGTATAAAGATGGATTAGAATATGGACAAAAAGTTAATGTCTATATAAAAAAAATCATTAAAGACAGAAAGAAAATTAAACTTTTGATTGTTTAAAATAAAATTATGGGAGGTTATTTAAAAATGGTAGAAGATGAAGAAATTAAAACTACCGTTTCTCCATTCGCTATTAGAGAAGGAGAAATAAAAACATTTGATGGCAAGGATGGATATGTATCAATAAATCAAATTATCCATAAGATTAACCTTGGTCATATTACAGATGTGCATTTCAAAATACTAGATTTAGTAAATGAATTTGAATTTTTAACTTCAAGACAAATTTATCAGATCCTTAAATTTAAAGGTGAAGATATTAAATCACAAGATAAGTTAAATACAAAATTAGAACAATTAGTAAAAACAAAAATTTTAACAAGATATTACTTTACTTCAGAAGAGGGTAAAGGAATATATAGAGTTTATTGTATGGAAAAAATGGGAAAATATTTGTTAAATTCTAAAGAAGTAGAATGCAAATGGCAACCAACAGATAATACAAAACCAGTATCTCTAATGAAAAAAAGATTAGCTGGAAATCAAGTAATAGTTGCTTATATGAGAAAAGCTAAAAACTTTGATAGTTATAAAGTAAAAACAGCTATTACAGCTAAAATGAATGGTAAAGCTTTTAAAGGACATGGAGAAGTAAAAATATCAAAAGCAGGAAAAACATTAAGCTTAATATTTGAATGTGTTAGAAGAGAAGATGACTGGAAAACAAAATTCATAGATAGAATGAGATTATATAAAGATTTCTTAGAGAATTTTGTTCCATTCGATTCAGGATTTGAGGCAAGACCACAATTAATATTAGTTTGTGAAGATGATAAACATATGGTAGAAACATTTAAAGAAGTTGTAAAAAAAGGATTACAATTTGATAAAATAAAAGTTTACTATACTACTGATTTAAAACAAAATGCTGGTTCATTAGATAAATCATTAACTGAATTTACAAAAAATGAAACAACAGGAAAATTTGAAGCAAAAAATATAGAATTTAAAATATTAGAATAATATATAAAAGATTTTAACTTTAAGTTAAAATCTTTTTTTATTTAGTAGGAAAGTACTTTGTACTTCATACTAAATAAAAGCTTAGTTAATTTTTGCACACGATTTTGTACAACAAAATAGGCACGTCGAACAAATACGTAGACGATTTAGTAAAGTTTTGTATTTTGTAATTATCATATAAAAAAGTGAAATTTAGGGATATTCCTTAAATTTCACTTTTGATTAATTATTTATTATTGTTATTATTTGAATTATAAGATGTAATTGCATTTTCATTATCAAATCTATAATTCATATCTGAATTGTTCATTTGAATTGGATCCATATCATTTGGATTATTTGGTTTTCCATTAAAGTTTATATGTTTTAAATCGAATTTATTATCAGTAGATTCATAGTCTGATCCTTCATTAGAAACAGATGAGCTTTTTGAAAATTTACTAAAATTATATGTTTTAATTTTTTGTTTTTCTTTATATCTAGCTTCTAAGAAGTCTATTTTTGCTTGACCAATTAAACTTTTTCCTGATAAATCCTTAGTTTTATAAATAACATATTTGAATTTTAAAGATTGAACTTTACCAGCTTTGTAATAAGGAATCCATGCCCATTTAATACCTTTATAATTATCATCATATTTTCCTTGATCTGTATGGTAGTCATGAGTAAATGTCCAACGTCTCTTTTCTCCAAGTTCTTTTTCCCACCATTCATTGTCTTCTGGAGTATTGTTACCAAATACAACTTTAGTTGTACAGTTAGCTAAAATTGTTTGTCTAAAGTTTTCTCCATTAACAGTACCAAATTGTGATAAGTTTTGTGATGAAATTATTGTACCAACTCTATATTTTCTATATAAAGTAAATATATCTTCTGTTGCTTTACAAACAAAAGGTGGAAATTCGTCTACATATAAGAAGTGGGGGATTCTGTTATTTTCATTTCCAGGTCTTGATAAAACTGATTGTTGCATTAATAATAAGAAGAATAGTCCAAATGCTTTATGAACGCCAGCTCCTAAATCTCCACGGCGAGTACATACGAATGTAACTTCACCATTTTGCAATGCTTTATCATAATTAATATTGTTTGTTCTATTACATAAAATATTTCTAACTCCAGGGAATCTAAGTAAATTCTCAAGTTGTGCAGCAGATGCTTGTAAGTATTTTTCTGTTTCAGAAATATTTGAGGCACCTTTATAAAATGTTTTCTTAAAATATCCTAATTGAATTCTATATTTTTCTACAAGATCAGGGAAGGTTTTCATTTTTTCAGCCATTTCTTCAATTAAACTGAAATCATTTAATAAGTCTAATAAATCTTCTAAGTTAGGAAGTAAACCTTCATGAAGTCTTGGATAAGTTTCTTTTAATAATAGTACTAAGTTTTCAATTGCTTGAGTTACTATATTTCTCATAAATGCTTCATCTTGAGTTGAATATTCAGAAAAATACATTCTTTTCAAAATAGAAGAGATTGCAATTGATGTTTTTATCGGATCCTCAAATATGAATGGATTTAAACCACTTGATGTATTATTATTAGGATCTACAACATTATATTTTATTCCAAAATTTTCTGCTACATCAATAACATGTGTTATTGATTCATAATCTGGTGCTAGATAAGTAAGACCTAAATTTCTATATACTGATTTATCACCATTATATTGATAAAGTAGTTTTGAGAAAAATGTTTTAAATACTTTTTCTCTACCACTAACAGGTGTAATCATATTTAGTGAAAAGTTTTCATTTATATATTCATTAGAATAAGGAGAATTTAATGTTGCAATATTTGTTTTTAATGCAGTAAATCCTAATTCTTTTGCAGATTCTTTAAAGAAATATTTTTTCTCTATATCTCTAGCTATCATTGGTTCAAACATCATAGATGTTTTTCCAGAACCAGATACACCAACAATTAATGTTGATTCAAATCTTCTAGCTTCAGGTGTTTTAATAGCTTTACCAGTTTCTCTATCTTTACATAGGAACATTTCACAAGTATAAGGACCCATACCAATTGATTTGTCAGATAAATCAATTCCACCATAATCCCAAATTGATTCTTTAATAAATAATGTATCATCAACAGTAGTATATAACCATTTGAATAATGGGAAGAAACTACATACTGGAATGTACCAAGCAAAAGCAGAGAATGCAGGTTTTATAAGATCCATAAATGTTGTTATTATGTAAGGATAATTAGGTACTGAAAATAGCATTAACCAACCAAGTTGATTAATCCATTGTATAACCATAGATACAACAACTATATACAGAATGACAGTATATGTATAGAAAAATTGCAGTTTTGTATTTTTATCTTCAACAAATTTTGAAGATGGTGAAAAATAAAATGCAAAAACTACACATGCCATAGCTAAAGTATATTTTATTGGTCCCCAATAAGAAACTGAAATACCAGAGAACATAATAAATAGAATTTCCGATATTCTATCTATTGTTATATAAACTGAAATTAATGTTAATACATATGTTGCAAAGGTATTTCTATCAGTTTTTAATTTCTTTAAAAACATATCTATATATTTCATAAAAATCTATCCTTTTATAACAAAATTATACATCTTTATTATCTTACAAAATGCGAAAAAAATCAAGGGTTTTAGCGAAAAAAACTTGTAATTTTGGCAAAAAATTAAGACTTAATCATATAAAGCTAATTAAAATAATACAATTTATAAAAAACTCTAAATTAGGATTGGTAAAATGAAGGTAAATAATTTTTTTGCAGGAATATTTTCGTTATTAATTTCACAAGTTTTAGTAAAGATATTTGGTGTGCTATATAGTTTATATTTGACTAATAAAGTAGGCTTTGGAGATGAAGGAAACGCAATATATATGAGTGGATATCAAATTTATGCATTATTGCTTACATTATCTTCAATTGGTGTACCAAATGCAATTTCTAAATTGATTTCTGAGAAAAATTCTATTGGTGATTATAAAAATGAAGAAAGAATATTAAAAATTTCTATATTAATATTTTCAATAGTAGGATTTTGTGGAAGTATTATTATATTTGTTTTTTCAAAATATATATCAAATAATATTATTCAAATTCCAGAAGCTAATTTAAGTTTAAAAGTTTTATCACCAGCAGTGTTTTTTGTTTCAATAATTTCTGTAATGAGAGGTTATTTTAATGGCAAAGGTATGATATATATTACAGCTAAATCTCAATTTTATGAACAAGTTGTGAAGTCGATTCTTACAATTATTTTAGTTGAAATTGTATCAAAGGTTTCTAATTATAATACTGAAGCAATGGCATCAACGGCAAATTTAGCAACTACTTTAGCAACGTTGTTTAGTTTAATATATATATGTATTAAAT
>CAORJJ010000055.1 GCA_948517135.1 uncultured Clostridia bacterium
CAATTTTATTTTTCATCTATTCTATATCCAATTCCTTTTATTGTTGAAATTATATTACTTGATAATTTTTCTCTTATTCTTTTTAAATATACTGTTACTGTATTATCATATACATCATTTCCTGTCCATTCCCATATTTTATATATAATTTCTTCACGTGTTACAACTTTATTCAAATTTGTAAATAGTAAATTTAAGATTTTAAGTTCTAAACTTGAAAATATAATTTCTTTTTCATTTTTATAAACAATCATTTTATCTAAGTCAAATTTAATATCACTAACAGTTATAATTGAATTCTTACTTTCTTTTACTAGAACTTTATTAATTCTAGCAATTAATTCTCTAGTAGAAAATGGTTTTGTCACATAATCATCAGCTCCACATTCTAAACCTCTTACAATATCATCTTCTTCATCTTTTGCTGTTAAGAACACTGTTGGAATTTTCTTTTCCTTTATTATATTTTCATAAATATTAAATCCATTTCCATCTGGAAGTGAGATATCTAGTATTACCAAATTTACTGAATTTTCTTTTAAAAAATTAATTGTTTCTTTTTCAGTTGTTTTATGAATTACATCATATCCATTTTGCTCTAATGAATAAATTAATCCTTTTGCGACCATGTCGCTATCTTCAACAAGTAATATTTTCATATTTATCCCTTCCAAATGAATTTTTAAACATTATATAATAGTAAATTTATATTTTCAATAATTGATTATATGTTTTCATTTCTAATAGTTTCAATTGTATTTTGCTTATTAATTTTTCCTAAAGAATATTTCATAATAGCATATACTAGTACAAACACTCCAATAGCAGATATTATAATTGGAATAGTTGGTATATACATATTTTGATTTACTTTAACTGAAAAAGCTTTATACATAGCAAATGTTCCTAGCAAGCCTAAAGCTACTCCATATAATAATGATTTTACAGAATAAAATATTGTTTCTAAATTAATCATTCTACTAAACTCTTTTCTTGTCATACCAATACTTTTAAGCATTGCAAATTCTTTCTGTCTTAATTCCATATTAGATGTTATAGAATTGAATATATTTGTAACACCTATTAAAGTAATAACTGTTATAAATCCATATAAAAATATTTTTACAACTAAAGCCATTGATCTTTCTTCTCTTATATGAGCATCCAAATTTGATATTCCTAAATCACTATTAATTTTTCCTATATTTTCTTCTGTTTTATCTGAATCTTTAGAATCAATACAAACAGTTTCAATTTCAAAATCTATATTTTTATATTCATCTTTATTTACAACCAAATAACCATCTGTATAAAAGTTGCTTTCTAATCCTTTTGGTTTATCTTCTAAATTTGTTACTATTGCAGATATTTTAATACTAAAATCTTCGTCCTTATATTTTCCTTTTATAATATCATTTTCATTATAAGTATATCTTCTCTCTTCTATTAAATCGCCTTTTTCATCATAATTATAACTACTATCAATTAAAATTCCATCTTTTTTTACTTGACTATAATTTAATCCAACTTTTTTTACATACTCTCTAAAATCTTTATCATTTAATGCTTTAAACATAATATTTGCTATTGGTTTACCATTAGCATTAATGTATTCTATTTTTCCACCTTCTTGTTTAATATAATCAACACCTTCTATTTGAATAATTTTACTTGAGTCTTCAACTTTTAAATATTCATTACTTTCATAAAGTACATTTATTGATTTTACTTCTTCTAAATTTTTTATTTGATTAATTGTGTTTTCATCTAGGTTTTCTTCTCTTTTATATGTGGTTAAATTATATCCAAGATCTTTATAATATTTACTTGTAAAATTGAAAGAATTTGTTATAAATGCATTCATTGTTATAAAAATAAATATGCTTACTGTTAAAGACATAACTGTTGTTCTATATTTTTTCTTACTTCTTTTCAAATTTTTGTATGCTAATACTCCACCTTGTTTAAATACTTTTTCTATAATCTTTGGAGTTTTTAATTTTTTACTATTTAGTTTTATTTGTTCTGAGTTTCTTAAATTTTCAATAGGGCTTACTTTACTTGCTTTTCTTGCTGAAGACATTGCAGACAAGTATATTGTAACTATTCCTAATAATCCTGAAATTATCATTGGAATTACAGCAATTTTCAAACTAATTCCATCAACATGATTTAATAAATATTCTCCAATCAAACTATTTACAATTTTAATTAATACAAAATCAGCAAATATTCCTGATAAAATTCCAAGTGGTATTCCAATAATTCCAAGTATCATAGCTTCAAAAATTACATTTTTCTTAATTTGTTTTTTAGTAGCTCCCACACTTGCTAGCATTCCATACATTTTTATTTTTTCTGATGTAGCAATTTCAAACGAATTTTTTATACAAAATACACTTGTAAAAACAATTATAAATATAACAACACCACATACTGCAAATAGCATAGCTATGGTAGAATCTGAAAATGCAAAACCTTCCCATCTTAGTAATTCTCTATTTATATCATAGTCTTCATATCTTGTATCCTCATTTTCTCCAATATTATTATAATCTTTTACTCCTAAAAGTTCTGAAACCGCCACCTTATTATCTTTAGGATTTTTTAAAGATATATATATGTCTTTAACTTCTGAATCAATTTCATTAGTAATAACTGTATATCCAGGATCAGAATATCCTTCAAATGCAAAATCTGGTCTATCTATAATTCCAACTATACTAAATTCGTATTCTTTTGTATTTACTAATTTTTCTCCTTCTTTTTGATAATTGTCTGAATTGTATAAATTAATATCATCTAAAGTCTTCCTTTCTCCAACTTGAAGTTTGATTTTATCTCCTATTTTATAATCTACTTTTCCATTTGAACTAATATGTTTACTTATTAAAATTTCACTACTATTGTTTGGAAATCTCCCTTCAATAAGTTTTCTATTTAATTTCAAATTTTCAAATGTTTCCTTATTCATAGAATATACTTTTAAATATGGTTTGTACTCATTTTGACCACCTTCTAATTTAGAGAAACCAAGCATTTGAGAACTAAAAATTTCTTTTACATCTCTATTATTTTGGATTTCTTTTATATCTGAATTATTAACAGAATTTATTTTTAAATGATAATATCCAGTTTCATTAATAGCATTTTGAATTAATGTCTCTTGAAAACTTGTAACCATTGTAGATACTGCACAAATAAGTGCAACTGATAAAACTATTCCAATTATAGTGCTAATAGTTCTCTTTTTATTTAGTTTTAAATTTATAATAGAAATTTTCTTTAATATGTTCATAATATTTCCTTTCCTAATTTTAATAAAATTAAATAATTTTTCCATCCTCTATTTTAATAATTCTATCAGCAATTTTTGCAATATCCATATTGTGTGTAATCATTATTATTGTTTGATTATATTCTCTATTAGATTTTCTTAATAGCTCAACAATTTCAGTACTTGCTTTTGAATCTAAATTACCAGTTGGCTCATCTGCCAAAATAATTGCTGGATTTGTTATCATGCTTCTTCCAATTGATGTTCTTTGTTGTTGACCACCAGATAATTCATTAGGCAAATGTTTTCGCCTTTGTTCTAGTCCTAATAATTTAATTAAGTCATTAAGTTTTTGTTTATTAACTTCTCTATTGTCCAAATTAAGTGGTAAAGTAATATTTTCCTCAACATTAAGTATTGGTATTAAATTATAAAATTGATATATAAGCCCCACTTGTCTTCTTCTAAAAATTGCAAGTTCGTCATCATTAAATCTATATATATCTTTTCCATCAATAAAAACTTTTCCACTTGTTGGTCTATCTACTCCTCCAATTAAATGTAATAGTGTTGATTTTCCACTTCCGTGAAGCTCCAACAATTGCAACAAATTCTCCCTTATTAACACTAAAAGAGATATTATTTAAAGCAACTACTTTTGATATACCTTCTCCATAAATTTTACTTAAATTTTCAACTCTCAATATTTCCATAAACTCTTCCTTTCTTTTCATAGTTTTGCGCACAACTTATTTAATTACAATTTCATTATATCTAATTTAAAGTGACATGTAAGTGACAAAAAAATTAATTTTTTCTTAATGACATACAAAAAACTTTATTCATATACTATATAGGAGGTTATATATGAATACTATTAAAAAACATGAAATAAAAAATGAATTAAAATATAAAAATACTGTTGTTTTAACTTATAGAATTGAATACCCTGAGATTACATCTTCAAATTATTGCTATGGAAAAAATATTTTTAATAAATACAATAAAGATAAGGCTATAATGCTTGAAAATTATATAAAAAATAAATTATATTTTGATGCAGTAAGTACTTATGAATATAATTCTGCAAATGGTTATCCTATAATGGTTTTTGAAGTAATTTCTGAATTTAATATTACTTATAATAATGGATTTCTTATAAGTTTATATGAAGACAAATATGAATTTACTGGTGGCGCTCATGGAAATACTATAAGAACATCACAAAATTGGAATTTAAGTACTGGATGCTTTATTCCTCTTTCTTATTTTTTTCCAAATAATCCATATTATTTAGTTAATATTTTTAAAAATATTAATTCACAAATACAAACTAATCCTGAAAATTATTTTGATAATTATTGTGAACTTGTATTAGAAACTTTTAATCCTGAAAGTTTCTATGTAACATCTGAAAATATTGCAATTTATTTTCAACAATATGATATTGCACCATATTCTAGTGGAATACCAGTATTTTATATAAATATAAAAGGAAGTGCTATATAACAGCACTTCCTTTTGACTTTTTTCAAACATCCTTATATTTTATTTCATTACACTTAACAACTGTAACATTATCTGGTATATTCTTTAAGACGATACTATTAGCACCAATTTTTACATTATTTCCAATTTTTATTGGTCCAAGTATTTTAGAACCACATCCTATCATTACATTGTTTCCTATATCTGGATGTCTTTTATATTTATCTTTTCCAGTTCCACCTAATGTACTATTATGATATATAGTGCAATCATTTCCAATAGTTACCGTTTCTCCAATTACAATTCCCATACCATGATCTATAAATAATCTTCTTCCAATTTTAGCTCCTGGATGTATTTCTATTCCTGTAAAAAATCGTCCTAATTGTGAAATTAATCTAGCAAGAAAAAGTAATTTATTCTTATATAGAAAATGTGCTATTCTATGAAAAATTAATATATGGAATCCTGGATATAGTATTATTACCTCTAAAATATTTTTTGATGCTGGATCTTTTTTCTTAATATTTTTAGCATCTTCATATAACTCTTTTATAAATCTCATTTTATCACCCATTACATATTATTCTTCTGTTGTTTATTATGTGCAAATATCGTAATTATTGTTTGACTTTTTATGTCAACTGTGATATAATATTATTGTTTGAACTTATTTATGAGGTGATGCAATTTACTATCTCATACTATAAGTTAAAACTTAACTAAAAACAATTGTATTTAAACAGGAGGAATGACACTATGAAAAAATCTAACAACGTTACTGTTACCCCGTTTGTACCTCGCAAAGGCTATCGGAACGATGCACTGAACATGGACTTCTACGAGCTGACTATGGCAAATGCTATCTATCTGCTCGGCATGAAAGATGTTCAGTTGGTGTTCGATATGTTCTTTCGGAAGAACCCCGCAGATCGTGGCTATTCCATCAGTGCTGGTCAGGAGGAACTCACTGATTTTCTGCTGAACTATCATTTCGATGATGTCGCCTGCGAGTATCTGCTGGCCAAGGGTATGGATCCTGGCTTTGTGGACTATCTGTCCACTTACAAATGGACTGGTTCCATGTATGCTATGCCAGAAGGCTGTGTTGCCTATCCCAATGAAGCATTGGTTCGCATCAAGTGTGACGCTGTTGGCGCATTCCTGATCGAAACACATCTTCTGCAACTTATGAATTTCAACAGTCTTATTGCTACACAGGCGACTCGTATCACCCGTGCTGCAAGCGAAGCTGGTGGAGTTATGGAGTTCGGAACACGTCGAGCTCAGGGGCTTACTGCTGGTCTTCAGGGCGCAAGAGCTGCTATTCTTGGCGGTTGCACAGGTACAGCCAATTGTCTCGCTGAAATTATGTATGGAGGTCCTGTGGTTGCTGTCGGAACAGTTTCTCATGCCTGGATCGAGCTTTTCCCGACTGAGTGGGATGCTTTCAAGGCGCTGGCAGATATCTACCCTGATAATGTCTCCCTGCTCATCGATACCTACAATATTTTTGAGAGTGGTGTGCTTAACACCATCAAGGTGGATGACTACCTGATTGAGAAATATCCCAATGATCCCAGTAAACGTGTAAAGAGCGTTCGTATCGACTCTGGCGACTTGGCTTCTGGTGCAAAACGTCTCAGGAAGATTTTTGACAAGGCTGGAAAGCCCTATATCAAGATCATCGTTTCCAACGGTCTGAAGGAAAATACTATCGAAAGTTTGGTTTCCATTCAGAAAGCGCCTATCAACGGCTTTGGCGTTGGCGAAAACCTGATTACAGCATCTGAGTGCCCCGTCTTTGGCGGTGTATACAAACTTGTTGCTGTACAGCAGAAAGATGGCACATACAGAAGTACAATGAAGTGCTCTGACACCCTGGCAAAAGCCATTATCCCTGGATACAAGACAGTTTATCGTCTGTATAACGAGGAAGGCTATGGATATCTGGATCTTATCGCTATGCATGATGAGCAGATCGAGGTCGGAAAACCGATTAAGGTTTATACCACTGATCTTACAGATCCCAAAAAGGAATACACCATCATTCCGCAGAAGATTGAGCAGATTCTGATGCCGTATATCGAAAACGGTAAGCTGGTTCGCAAGATGCCGTCTCTGTATGACATCCGCGACTTCATCAAAGATCAGCTTGAAAACACCGTATGGCCTGAAGAACTGCGTACAGAGTTCGCACACCGGCACTTTGTTGATATGACCGAAAAGGTCTATAACACAAGAGTCGAAATGTACGAAAAACTGCATGGTTAAGTTTTAACAACTGCAATTCTTTTGAATAGCAAAAAGGAGATCTCACTTTAACAGGTGAGATCTCTTTACATTTTATTCAACTTCTATTAATTCATATTCTTTATTTCCAAATCCTAATTTATAAGCACTTTCTATTGTATGTATACCATGTCTAGAGTTTACTCTTTCTAAAAAATGTTCTTTCCTTGGATCATCAGATTCTTTTACTAAATCTATACATGCTTGATCTATTGCTATTGGATCAAGTGATGCAAGTATTCCAATATCTTTCATACATGGATCTTCAGCTACACTACAACAATCACAATCAACAGACATGTTACACATTATATTAATATAAGCAATATTTTCTTTAAAATATTCAACTATTGATTTTGCACTATCAGCCATTGCCTCTAGAAATTCATCCTGCTTTGCTACCATATCCCACAATTTAGTTTGATCTTGAGTTTTTCCAGCTGTATGAATCCAAGCTTTTCCTCTTGATGAGGCACAACCAATAGATAATTGTTTCAATGTTCCACCATAACCTCCCATTGGATGCCCTTTAAAGTGTGATAACACAAGCATTGAATTATAATTTGCTATATTTCTTCCAACAAAATTTTCTTTAATTACTTTTCCATCAGGTATTTGAAGAACTATATCATTAACTTCTGCATCCATAATATCCACATCAAAATATTTAGTCCATCCATGATTTTCCACCCTTCTATTAAAGTTTTCTATAAACTCATAAATTATTTTATTAACTCTACTTTCTATTCTTATAAAATATCATATCGTAAAAAAATTATCAATATTAAGTTTTGTTACATTTTTGTAATTGATAATGTATTCTATATTAGATATAATTTCTAATATAAATTTTAATTAAGGGAATATATTAAAAATCAAAAGGAGAAAATTATGGCTAAATATACAATTGCCACTATTGGAGGTACAGAAGAAGCAAAAAGATATTTTGAACAAGCACAAGCTGAATTATCTAGTTTTGATCTAGATAGCAATAATACAGTAAAATTTATAGATTTAACAGAAATGGACTCAAAAAGCATACAATCCCTTGGTACAATTACTTCTGTTATGTATTTTACAGATATACATGACTCTTCTAATCATAATGAAGTTTTACCAGCTGTACTAAAAAGATTACCAGAAATATCAGATTTAAGTGTTTTTGCCTTATCTCATAATGAAGTAACAGAAAATGAACAACTTCAAGAACAAGAAAAAATTTTAGGTTATGTGAAAGATAAATTCCCACAATTAACAGCAGCTGATATTCCTGTATTCCCTGTTAATATTAATTCTGAAAAAGAAATGAAAGCTTTTATAAATGGGTTTATTAAACCAGATGTTATTTCTTTTTCTGATTTTGTAGGAGATATTGAAAAAGTTACTGAAGAAAAAACAAAGGCAATTGTTGATCTAGTTATGACTGCAATTGATGAAAAACATGATTATACAGCAGGACATGTTCAAAGAGTTTCTAAATATGTAGAACAATTTGTTGATGAACTTGATTTCACTTCAGAAGAAAAAAAGCAAGCAATTCTATCAGCAAAACTACATGATATCGGAAAATTAGGTGTTCCATATGAAATCTTAGCATCAGATAGAGCTCTTTCTAATGAAGAACGTGACCAAATTGATTATCATAGTAGTATGGGGGCTGGATTATTAAAGTTTGCAGTATATCATGATGAAAATTTAGAAAGTGTAATTACTAAAGATGTAATAGAAGGCATTGAAGGACATCACGATAAAGGTGAAGGTGCTCACAAATTTGCTTCTGTAATAGCTGTTGCAGACTGTATAGATGCTATGACATCTCAAAGAGCCTACAATGCTCCTAAACATGTATTAGCTTGTTTTAGAGATTTATATTTTAATTCACATGTAAAAAAAGAGAATCCTCAATTTGCAAAAGCACCAGCTAAAGCTGCAATTATATCTCTTGGAAAAAACCTTGCTTCTTTAGGATATAGCCCTTTAGACATGTTTTCTAATCTTGATAATCAAAGAGAAGCTCAAGTTGATGCTGGAATTAGACAAATATTTGAAGATTATGAAAGTGAACATGGAAAATTTGAAATTGGAAAAAATCCTGATGGAAAAGCTTTTTGTGCTATGGGATTTCGTTTGACAGAAGATGGACATCTTGAATTTAGAGATGAAGGTTCCCCTATTTATGATAAAGAAGCTTCTTTCCAATCTGAATTCGCATTTCAAAAAGGAAAGTTTGCAAAAGATAAAGGTATATCTGTTGATAAATTATCTATGCAAGAGGAATCTGAACTTGCTCAAAAAGCTAGTAGTATACTAAAAGCTCAAAGTGAAGAAGGAAAAAAAGCTTTACAAAATGCTCGTTCTTATAAACGTAGTATCCCTAGTGAAGTATTAGAAGCTACAAGTGAAGATCCAGAATATAATTTAAGTGGATGTACAGAAATGACTAGAGGAACTCAACAAGCAGTTAGAGAAGAAACTACTCCTGTTCAAGAAAATTCATTTGAAAAATAAAAAAAGACGATACAAAATGTATCGTCTTTTTAACGTGCATCATCATCCATTTCTTTATTAAGATTATTATTATCTTTTTCTGACTTTTCAGTATTAACTTCAATTTCTTCAATCTTTAATCCTTCACTTTTTTGGCTATCCTCATGCATTTTTTCTAATTCTTTTTCTGTATACCACATAAAATGTGTATATATACCTAAACTAGGAATTTTTCTTAATACTTTTGGACTAAAGCCTGGTCTGATATCTTCACCGTTTAGTATTCTATCTTTTAACCTAATACCATTTAATTCGGCTTGAGCTACGGCATATTGCATTTCTGCCTGAATTCCACTAGTTCTTACATCTTTTAATTCATCAATTTTTTCATATACTTCTTCTGGAATATTATCATTCTTTTCTCCAGTTAAAATATAATTTCTAACAATTGCCATAGGTACTTTATCTTCAAGCTCTCTTAATCCTTGATGAAAAGTTTTTACTTTTCTCCAAGTAGATCTTGCATATGCAACTTCATAATCTTCTTCCATAATTCTCTCCTTTATCTAAACTCACTATAACATATAATTTTTTTAATGTAAATTATTTTATTACATTTTTTTAAAAATAATTGACCTTATATTTTTAATTGATGTATAATATCTATGGGGAAATTGTCTAAGGAGAATATTAATGACTGTAGCTTACAAAGAAGCATTAGTTGAATTACTAGAAATTTTAAAACATACAGATCAAGAAGACGTTAATAAAATACCAAAGAAATTACTAGTTTTTTTTAGAAAAAATGCATCAACAACTTATAAATTTAAAATTGATGAAAATGTTGAAATAAGAAATTTAAAATTAAAAAAAGAAACAAAAGGATTATTAACAATGATTTATCGTAACTATTGGTGTTCAATTGAAGAACGCCCTAAATATGATAAACTTCTTCAAAATAATCAAAAGAAATTTGATGATGCTTTAAGAGAAAAATATAATCCTGATAAAATTTTTGAAAAGAAACAAACTATTCAAACAGAACCTGAAATTTGTGAAGAACAAACTCAATATATAGAACAATCTATTACTGAATATAAAGAAACATTCTTTACAAAAATAGTTGAAAGATTTAAAAATTTTATTCAAAAATTTGCACATTCAAATTAATATAAAAAGATAAAAAGATGAAAGAACTAAACTTTCATCTTTTTCATTTCTTCTTCTATCTTATCTTCACTTTCTCTCATTGCAAAAATTGTTTTTTCAAATAATTCATTTAATTCCCAACCAAGTTGTTCTGCACCTTGTTTTATTGTATCTCTTGAACATCCTGCTGCAAATTTTTTATCTTTAAATTTCTTTTTTAAACTTGAAACTTCCATATCTTTTGTACTTTGTGATGGACGCATTTTAGCACTTGCCCAGATTAATCCTGTCAATTCATCTGTTGCAAATAGTATTTTTTCCATTTCCTTTTCTGGTTTTATATCAGAACAAATCCCATAACCATGACTACAAATTGCATGAATCATTTCTTCATTTGCATTTATTTCTTTTAATAACTCAGGAGCTTTTTTACAATGTTGTTCTGGATATTCTTCAAAATCAATATCATGTAATAATCCCACAAGTCCCCAAAATTCTTCATCTTCTCCATTTTTATTTGCAAAATATCTCATAACATTTTCTACTGTTAATGCATGTCTTATATGAAATTCCTCTTTATTATATTTTTTTAATAAATTAATTGCATCTTCTCTATTCATACTACTTCTCCCTTCGAATATTATAACTACTATTTTAACATAAATGAGAGTAGGTATCAATCTACTCTCATTTGTTAATTACTTATTTTTTACTCTTAACATTCTTAATGAATTTATTATTGCAATAACAGCAACCCCTACATCTGCAAAAACAGCTTCCCACATTGTAGATATACCAAAAGCACTCAATATTAATACTAAAATTTTAACAAAAATTGCAAACACTATATTTTCTTTTACAATTCTCATATTTTTCTTAGATAATTTAATCGCATCTAATATTTTCGATGGCTCATCTGTCATTATTACAATATCAGCAGCTTCAATTGCAGAATCTGCTCCAAGACCTCCCATTGCAATTCCAATATCTGCGAGTGCTAGAACTGGTGCATCATTTATTCCATCTCCTGCAAAAGCAAGCTTTCCTTTTTCACTTTTTTGTTTCATTAATTCTTCAACTTTTTCAACTTTGCCATCTGGTAATAATTCTGTATAAACAGAATTTATATTAATTTTACTTGCAACACTTTCTCCAACTTCCTTTTTATCTCCTGTAAGCATTACTGTTTTAATTTTTTTTGAATTTAAACTATTTATAGTAATTTTAGAATCTTGTTTTATTCTATCTGAAATTAAAATATACCCTGAGTATTTTCTATTTATTGCAACATATAAGATTGTACCAATTTCATTACAAATTTCAAAATTAATTTTGTTTTCTTTCATTAATTTCTCATTGCCAACTAAAACTTCTTTATTATCTACAATAGCAAAAATTCCTTGACCAGATATTTCTTCTGTTTTTGAAATTAGTTTTTCATCAACTTTGTTTTTATAAACATTTTTTATTGATTTTGATATTGGATGATTTGAATAGTATTCACTATGTACAGCAAATTTTAACAATTCTTGTTCTTCAATTCCAATTGCATTTATTTTTTGAACTTCAAATACTCCTTCTGTTAAAGTGCCTGTTTTATCGAAAACAATTATTTCAGTCTTAGATAAAGCCTCTAAATAATTACTTCCTTTAATTAAAATTCCTAACTTTGAAGCTCCTCCAATCCCTCCAAAAAAACTTAAAGGAATTGATATTACTAAAGCACATGGACATGAAACAACTAAAAAAGATAATGCTCTATAAACCCAATCTACAAATGTTGCTTCTTTAATTATTATTGGTGGTAAAATTGCTATAAAAACTGCTATTATAACAACTATTGGAGTATAATATCTTGCAAATTTTGTTATAAAATTTTCAGATTTGGATTTTCTGCTACTAGCATTTTCTACTAAGTTCAATATTTTGCTTACAGTAGATTCTCCAAATTCTTTTGATACTTTTATTTTTATTAAACCATTAAGATTAATACAACCACTCAAAACTTCTTCATTTTCTTCTACTTCTCTTGGTATAGATTCTCCTGTTAAAGCTTTAGTGTCTAAACTAGTTTTTCCTTCAATAATAGTTCCATCTAATGGTACTTTTTCTCCTGGTTTTACAATAATTATTTCCCCTATTTTAACATCATCTGGATTTACCTTCTCTTCTTTACCATCTCTGAATACATTTGCATAATCTGGTCTAATATTCATAAGACTTGATATTGATTTTCTTGATTTATCAACTGCATAGCTTTGAAATAATTCTCCAACTTGGTAAAAAAGCATTACTGCAACAGCTTCTGAAAGTTCACCAATTGCAAATGCTCCAAGTGTAGCTACTGACATAAGAAAATTTTCATCAAATACTTTTCCTCTAAATATGTTTCTAATTGCTTTTTTCAGAATATTTAATCCTACCAATAGGTAACTTATTAAATATAAAGTTTTATTTACCCAAATGCTTGGAAAAGGTATTGCTATTGCTAATATAAATAATATAGAAGCTATAATAATTTTAATTGCTCTTTTTTT
The DNA here is from genome assembly GCA_948517135.1 of uncultured Clostridia bacterium. Lineage (GTDB taxonomy): Bacteria > Bacillota > Clostridia > TANB77 > CAG-508 > Scatovivens. The sequence continues at coordinate 13,231 of CAORJJ010000055.1, forward strand.
CATTTTCGCCTCCTACTAGATTTCTTTTACAATGCAATCTGGTTCTTCTCTTTTTATTATCTTTTTTACTTTTTTCATAACTTCTTCTTTTTCAGCTTCTTCACATTCAATTATCATTTTTTCTCCCATAAAATTGATAGTCGCTTCTTTTATTCCATCTACTTTATTTATTTCTCTTTCTAACTCTGCTGCACAGTTTGCACAATCTATTCCTTTAATTTCAAAATTATATTTCATTTCATTTACCCTCCAAAATTTATTTTTTATGTTCAATATGTTCTATTCCTACTTCAAAAACTTCTTTTACATGTTCATCATCTAACATATAAAAAACCTCTTTTCCAATCTTTTTACATTTTACAATTCCAGCTCTTCTAAGTGTTCCTAATTGATGTGATATTGAAGATTTACTCATATTTAAAATATTTGCAATATCACATACACATAATTCATTTTGATCTAATGCAAATAGTATTTTTACTCTTGTAGTATCACCTAATATCTTAAAAAATTCTGCTACTCTGTTTATAGTATCATCATCTTTCATCTTAGAAATAGTATTATTAACACTATCTTCATGTATTATATTACAATCACATACAAATTCATTTTTCGACATATTTTCTCCTTTCTTTCGTTAATAGTTGAATATTTATTCAACTATTATAAGTATATATAATATTTTATTTGTTGTCAATACCAAAAGTGAAAAGTCTTTCATATTTTTTAAAATAAAAAAATTATTATTTGAGTGAGTATTGTTTTTTAGATTATTAATATCAAATGTATTATTCATATAC
>CAORJJ010000056.1:0-8133 GCA_948517135.1 uncultured Clostridia bacterium
AAATAGATACATATATAAATAATTATAAACATTATTAAATTTAAAATCAAAAGATTCCTCCTTAAAGATTACAAACTATTAAACTTATTATTAGAAAAATTACTCCTAAAGTACAAATTGTTGCTAAAATATTTAAAACTTTGTCTACTTTTTCACTGTTTTTAAAAATTTTATATAAGCAGTTAATAATTAGTATTCCTATAACTCCACCTAAAGTATTCATAATAATATCTGTTATATCTGTTGCTCCTATATGAAGTATATATTGCAAAGTTTCATAAATTAAAGTTAATGATAATATTGGAATAACTTTTTTAATAAAATTTTTATCTTTCCATATCATTCCTATATATAATCCAACTGGAATAAATACAATCAAATTATTTATTATTTCACCAAAATATATTTTTCCATTTATTATTACAGACTCACCAAATGGAATTAAATTAATTGAACGAATATATGGTAAATAATTAAAATTAAACTGCATTTTGAATAAAATAATCCAACTTATAAGTATTATATATATCCCAAGCAGAACTTTTGGTAACTTATTTTTAAATTTCATAAATTGAATATCTCCTATAATTATATTTGCCTTTTCAAATAAAATTATATCATTTATTATAAAAATTTTTTATTAAACTTTTCTTAATAATGAATTTTTTCATTATTCTCTAGATTTTCCTTTACAATTTTGTTTTTCTGTGTTATTATGTTACCCTAAAACTTAAAGGAGGGAATTCCTATGGATACTATTTCAATTGAAAACTTATCCAAAATATTTTCTACTGCAGAAACTTTTGCAATTATCACACATGCTCGGCCTGATGGAGATGCAATCTCCAGTAGCTTAGCTATCTTTTGGCACATTATTAGTACTGGAAAGCAGGAAGATAATATTGATGTTATTATTCCTGAATTTCTTGACGATTTCTCGTTCATTCCTGGAATTGAGTACTTAAAGACGTGCCCCTCAAAAGAAAAATATGATGTGGTAATTGTTGTTGATGTTGCCTGCATGCATCTACTTCAGGGAGTAGATATTTTAAATCGTTCAGATTGTATTATCTGTTTTGATCATCATGATGAAACTACAATTCCTTTTAATTATTGTATTATTGATCATAAGTCTCCCTCTTGCACTTGCATTATTTATGAAATTCTTAACTCCACAGAGAAGAACTTTCTTGCATGTATAGCAACTGGCTTAATTTCTGACACTAACAATTTAACCTTAAATACAAGTAACAAAGGAAAAGAAATTATCAAAGCTTTGACAGAATCTGGTGTAGATGTGAACTTTATCATAAGTAAGCTTGCATCTCCAAGTAGGCGTACTATGGAGCTTGCCCAAATTGCTAAAGATAGAGGATTTTTCTCTGGTTCCATCTTTTGCACCTATTTAACACAAGAAGATTTATTAGCTTCTGAAAGAAATTTGAATACTGTAAATCATAAATCTATTATTGCAGAAATTCAAAAGTCTATAAAATATGATTTTTTGGTTTTTGCTATAATGAATGCTAATGGACAGTGGAAAGGTTCTATGCGTGCTTTAAATTCTAACGTAGATTTAAATGCAATCTGTAACAAGCTTGTCACTGAGGGAAAATTTATCAAAGGTGGCGGACATAGCTACTCAGCAGGTTTTACAGCAGTAGGAAATTTAGATGATATTTTTGAAACTATGATTTCAAGAATTCAAAAAGCAATCTAATAACTTTTAGTAAAAAAAGTGGAGACCTCTCAAAGGTCTCCTTTTTTCTATGCATATTTATATTTTTTTCTATTACAAATTAAAAATGCTATACTTACAATCAATGCTAAGATTTCTGCTATTACAACAGCAAACCAAATCCCATTTATTCCAAAAAGTAATGGTAATATAATTATTGCAGCAACTTGAAATACTAAAGTTCTTAAAAATGATATTGTTGCTGAAACAGATCCATTATTTAAAGCTGTAAAAAATGATGAAGCAAAAATATTAAATCCACTAACTATGAAAGATAATGAAAACAAGCGTATTGCTATTGTTGTCATTTGTAATAATTCTATATCATAACTAACAAATATTGATGCTAATATTTCTGATAAGATTTCCGCAAGTCCAGTCATAACTATAGCTGTTATTCCAATTAATATTAAACTTCTCTTCAATAAACATTTTAATTCTTCTTTATTTCCAGCTCCATAATGGTATCCAATAATAGGTGCTGTGCCAATTGAATATCCTAAATATGTTCCTACAAATATAAAACTTACATACATTATAATTCCATAAGCCACAACTCCGTCAGATCCTGCATATTTCATAAGTTGCATATTATATAATATAGTAACAAGTGACATAGATAAATTTGTTAGCATTTCTGATGAACCATTTGCACAAGTTTGCAAAATTGCTTTTAAATTAAATTTTGCTTTTGTTAATTTTAATGTATTATCTTTGTTTCTTACAAAATAAATTAGTGGAATAACTGCACCAACAACTTGACTTATTCCTGTTGCAAGAGCTGCTCCAAATAGTCCCATTTTCAAAACATATACAAAAAGAAAATCTAATAACATATTAGTAACTCCTGCTGCTACAGAAACTATTAAACCAAAAGTAGGTTTTTCTGCAACAATTAGAAAACTTTGAAAAGAATTCTGCAAAGCAAATGGAACTAGAAAAAACATTAAAGTTCTACCATAAATTATACAATCTGCAATCATACTTTCATCTGCTCCTAAAAGTTTTGCTATTGGTTTTATAAATATTGCTCCTAAAACTGTAAATATAATACTTATGATTATTAACAGATATATTAACATTGAAAAATATTCATTTGCTTTTTTCTTATCTCCTTCTCCCATTGTTTTAGAGACTAAAGCACAACCTCCAGTACCAATCATAAATCCAATAGTTCCTAAAACCATTAATGCAGGATAAATCAAATTTAAAGCTGCAAAAGATTCTGATCCAACACAATTTGATACAAAGATTCCATCTACAACTCCATAAATTGATGTAAATATCATCATTATAATAGTTGGTATTGTAAATTTTATTAATTTTTTATATGTAAAATGTTCTGATAATTGTATTTTCATTTTTATATTTTCCTCCTAAACCATTCTCTTATATATTCACTAAGCGCAGGAATTACTTCTTTTATTTCAAGCCCTGCTGTATTTATACAAAGATGATAGTTTCTTTTATCACCCCATTCTAAGTTTGATATTAGTTCATGAAATTTCTTTCTGTTTTTATCTACTTGTACAATTTTTTTCTCTAATTCTTTTTCACTTAAATTTTCATTTTCTGGTGCTTTTATTCTGCAACGATTAATTTTGGATTCCATATCACTGTAAACAAATATATTTAATGTATTATAATCTCTTAAAATAACATCTGCTCCTCTACCAACAATAATACAATTTCCTTTTTCAGCAATTTTTTTAATTATTTCTTGTTGTTTTACTAATATTTCAGTTTGATTGCTTTGAAGTACACCAAATCTTGCAAATGTTCTTCCAAAATTAAAACTTTGAGGATATATTCCTTTTTCAGAAATATTTTTGATATATTCTTCAGACATTCCAGTTTCTTTTGCAAGCTTAGTTATAATTTCTTCATCATAATAAGACATTTCTAACTCATCTGATAATCTTTTACCAACTTCCTTTCCTCCGCTTCCAAACTCTCTACTTATTGTTATAATTTTATTCATCTAGCAACCTCCTTTTATTTGATAACTTTATTAACTTCATCTTTAAAAGCCATAAGTGGTTTCTGCATTAATTCTATTATTGTATCTAAGTCCTTTTCATCTACTGATATAAATGCTCTATCTTCTATTTCTATTACTTTTTTTACACTTTTTTCTGATATTTTCAAACCTGATGAAGTTAAACCAATTTTTTTATTCATTTTATTATTTTCTTCATAACCTTTATTTATATATCCAATATTTTCTAAATTTTTTATGGCAGAATTAATAGTTTGCTTATTATAACACCAATAATCACAAATCTCTTTTTGACTTAAAGGTCTCTTTGCTTCATATAATATATACAAAACCCAAAAGCAACTATCTGATAAATTATAATGTACTGCTATTTTATGATAAAGCTCATCAAATTCTCTATTTATTTGAGTTATAATTGCCCATTTTCTATTGATTATATCTTTCATAATCCCTCCCAAAAAACATAATAAAAGTATGAAATCATACTTTTATATTCTAGTACGATTTCATACTTTTGTCAAGTTTTAAATTTAATTTTTAACTATTTCTAACCCACAATTTTTACTTGTATCATCAAAAATAATTTTATTATCTTTTATTAGAGTTACTTGAATTATTGATGAAATACTCTCAAAAATATCTTTTGACATTTTTCCTTTTACTGGTGCAGATAATTTATTTCCTTTATCATAAATTATTTTTAAATTCAAATAATAATTTTTCTTTTTTAAATTTATAATTACAGTATCATCTTTTATAATATATTCTAAAATCTTTGCATTATTATATGTTGCAAACCTATATTCATTTTTATCTATTATTAAATCACAAATAATTCCTCTAAAATCAAATAAACCAAAAGGAATGTCTGCAATTGCAAGCATAAAACTAATATTTTTTTTAGAAAAATTATTTCCTTGACACCAAATATATCTTTTAGGAAAAGAACATCCCCAATCTTTTTCAATATATCCAGTACTATTATCTAAATCTATTATTTTATCATTAATATTAATAGTGCCATTTGTAGTATTTTTCATACAAAGTATTGCGTGATTGCATTCCATAAAAGGAATATAAGAAAATGGTCCCATTATATTAGGACTTAACAAATTAGTTTTTATGTTTTTTCTATCTGAAAATTTCACTATTCCTTTAATCGATAATTGTTGTGAAAGATCTTCAATATTTATATTTATACCACTTTTAGAAAAAATATTTTTTCTGATTTGAATCTGAAACGGTCTAGTATTAAATTTAAAATCATTAATATCATAGTTTATAAAATAAGATTCTTTATTTGTAATTACTTGTATAAATACCTTTTTATCGTTTTCTTCTATATTTATACCAGGAATAAATGAAATCCCTTCTTCGCTATTATTACATTTAAAATACCAGCCTTCAAAATAGTTTTTGCTTGTACTTAAATATTTCTCACCTTGAAAAATTTCAGGATTTTTTATAAAAAATTTTTTTATCATAAGTTTATTTTCTTCAAGAAATTTACTTTTATGCAAAAAAGATTAGCTTAAAAGCTAATCTTTTTCAAGTATTATAGAAACAATCCCACATATCAAACCACCTATTGGATATACAATCCATGCAACATTCCACAAACTTCTAAATGCTCCTAAGCAAAAGAAAATTATTGTTGCAATTAGCATTATAATACCACAAATTTTTCCTACTTTATCATCTGGTTCTTTTGACGCCATTTTATTATATAACTCAATATTGTATTTAGATTTTTGAATTCCATAATAAATATATATTGGAACAGCAATTGTTGTTAACGCTAATAAAATAACTACTGGTATTGTGCTTTCATCATTAAAAATTTCCATTCCATATAAGAAAATTAATTGTATTGCTCCTAATATATTTAGTCCAACTCCCAAAGCAATAGCTTTTGCAAATTTAGAATTAAATTTTTCAATTTCCTCTTCTGTATACATATTTGGAAGTCCGAGTATTCTTCTTTTTATAATTTTCTTGCTCCATTCCTAATATTATAAATATTGGAACAGCCATTAATACAAAAAGCAATAATATTACAAGACCAATTATAGAATATCTTTCCTCAACCCCTGCAAAGTACAAAAAAATTGTTACACCAACTAATATAAGCCCAACAGCTAAAGCCATACCTTTACTAAATCTATTCATTAGCTTTTCATATTTTGCTTTATCTTCATTAGTATTTTCTGAAATCTTTCCTTTCAATATTTCATCAATACTACATTCAAATATTTCACAAATAGAAATTAATCTATCTGTTTCTGGATAGCCACTTCCACTTTCCCATTTTGAAACTGCTTGCCTTGATACCTCAAGTTTTTCTGCCAATTGTTCTTGTGACATATTATTCTTTTTTCTTAATATTTGTAAGTTTTCATTAAAACTCATATCTATACACCTCCTATATTCAATTTTAAAGTTGCATAGATATTTTTTTTACCAACTACTATTTGCAATTTAAATTTTCTTTGCTACTTAAAGTTGCAACCATTGACATTACTAGTATTTTAGAATTATATATTATCAAAAAAGTAAACAATTATCAATAATAACTGTTTACTTTTTATCCTTAATTTTGTTTCAAATATTCTACATATTCTTCTAAACACATATTTAATTCATTCATTTTTTTAGCATGCTCTTCTCCTACATATCTCCAATGCCATGGTTCACAATCAACTTTTGTTATATCTTTTTTCTCTCTTGGATATCTAAGTATAAATCCATAGTTTTCAGCATTTTCCATCAACCACTTATATTCTTTTGATTTTTCGAAATTATAATCAACATTATTAAAATCTACTGCCAGCCCCAGATTATGTTCACTTGTTCCAGGTTTATTAATCTTTTGAAGAGTTAATTTTTCTGCTTCTTCTCTTGTTTTTCCCATGCTTATGTACGAATTAACTTTCTTATTAAATATTTCTTCTTGTCTTGCAACACTTCTATATGTAGATTGTGGCCATATATTTTTATATCCTTGGGATTTAATATCTTCAAGCATCATCATTAAAAATTCTATTGCTCTTGAATCAAATTTTCTTGTTTTATCTATATTGCTAAGCTCCGGAGAAAAATCGTTTGGCAAAGTATTTTCGTAATTTACTAAAACAAGTCTCCAATCATCAATTTCTTTATTTTTCTCATCAGATTGTAGTTTATCTGCAATATTATTTTTCTCTTCAATTTGTATTTCTTTAGTACTGCTATGATTTTCTTTAACAACAAATAATAGAGTACATATTAGAATTATAATTACTATAACTTTTTTCATAAACACTCCTATATCTATATATTGACATTTTTTTCATTTGGTTACATTGAAATTTAGGGACGCTCGAAAAATTTCATTTTTTCCTAATCAATATAATTGGAGTTTGTTGTTTTCCTTGTCCTGCTGGGTTATCTCTTATTAATTCTTTTAAATAACTATCTGGTAGATCAATATCATAAGATTTTCCAAGTATTTCTCGTCCAAAATCATTTGAATCTACTATCATCATGCTTATTCCTAGTTTATCTTTTATTTCATTGCAAACTTTACTTGGATTTTCTGGTATTTCTATTCCTATATCTCTATATTCGTCCCATGCTCCATCATAAAATCCATCTAGCCCTGTAACTTCTTGTCCAACAATTTTATAGAACATACCTTTGATTCCAATTAATTTAGTAATTCCACCAATAATACTTGCAAACAATACTTTTCCAAATCCAACTTTATCAATTGCATATTGCATATTTATTGTCATTCCGACACCATAACCACCTCTATTTTTATGACAAGCAAACTTTGATAGAAACTTTGCCCAAAACCCAATTTTTATATCATCTCTTTTTACTACTCTATTTTGGCATAATGCAATAATTTTTTCACTACTTGAAACAATATCTCCGTATTCATATATAGGACTTACATATTCTTTAAAAAGCTCTATATAACTATCTCCTTGCTTTACAAATCTTGTTTTAATTGCATGTCTTAAATATGTTTCCGCTTGTACATTAATTTCAACTTTCTTACCTTCATTCGCAATAAATTCCATAAATACCTCCTAAAGTCTTTTAATTTGTACTGTCAAGTACAAATTAAAAGTGCTATATTCAATATAGCACTTGCAGGTATCTAAATTGTATTTGTGTTGTATCTAAGTTGTAGTTTTACTGTATCTAAATTGTATCTATTTTTTCTTGTTTGATTCAACCATTTCATATTCATAGTTAATTGCATTATCTTCTATAACATATTCCTCATATATTTCTATTGGAGCAATAGTAAGCATATAAGAATCATCGTTTTCTACTAGCATAATAATTAACTGAGCTTTTTCCGATTTTAAAATATTATTATTTTCAAATTTCCAATCATCTATTA